>NZ_AP025696.1:1197500-1497500 GCF_027943725.1 Nitrosophilus kaiyonis
GAGGAGTTATGTAAAAAAGCATTAAATAGATTTTTAGATTATGGAGAGATAACAAAGATAAAAGATTATTCAAAAATTTTTGATTTTGAAAATCTCTATAAACTTCTTGAAATGGCAAAAGATGAGGAAAGAAAATTAAATCTTAATACTACTGATCTTATTTATATAATTCAAGAATCAAAACTGAAATTTACTCCTAAAGAGTATATAAATCTTGCAAAAAATATCAAAGATATATTTATGCCAGATGAGAGATTAAAATTTTTTGAACTTTTAAAAAATAGTGATGAGAAAGCAGAAGCTGGATATATATATACTCTTTTAGATCTTGAGATGATTGAAAAGGCTAAAGATGAACTCGAAAATAGCGAAGAAAATGAATTTTTAAACTTCAAAGCATTTTTAGAACTGAAAGAGTGCGGAAGAAATTATCCTCTTGATCTTTTTGCTTAACCCTTTAAGCCTTTTGGCTTTTCTTTCAAATAAATTTGCTTCAATTTGATTTTACCTTAAAAATAGTTTAAAATTACGCAAAAAATTTGAAGGTATAAAATGAAAATTGATTTTAATAAGCCTCTATATGTTTTAGCGCCTCTTGCTGGATATACTGACCTGCCTTTTAGAAGTGTGGTTAAAAGATTTGGTGCTGATCTGACAATAAGCGAAATGATCAGTTCAAATGCTCTTGTTTATGATAGTAAGAAAACATATAAAATGATAGAAAAGTCACCTTTAGAAGACCCATATTTTGTTCAAATAGCGGGAAGTGATGAAAATATTATAAAAGAGGCTGTAAAAAGATTAAATGATATTGAAGGAATTGATGGAATTGATCTAAATTGTGGATGTCCAGTACCAAAAGTTGTAAAACAGGGTGCTGGAAGTGCTTTATTGAATGATTTAAAAAAGCTATCAAAAATAGTTGAAACTATAAAAAAATATTCAGACAAAAATTATACATCTGTAAAAATAAGACTGGGTTTTACTAAAAACAATGTTGTTGAAATTGTAAAGATTTTAGAAAGTTCTGGCGCAGATTTTGTAACAATACATGGAAGAACAAGAAGTGGCGGATTTAAGGCTTCTGTCAATTATGAAGCTATAAAAGAGGCAAAAGAGAGTGTTAAAATACCTATAATTGCCAATGGAGATATAGTTGATTTTAATAAAGCAAAAGAGGTTTTAGAGTTTACTAAAGCTGATGGTGTAATGATAGGAAGAGGCGCTATTGGAAAGCCATGGATATTTTATCAATTAAAAGAGGGTAAAGAGTTTGTTGATAAAGATATAAAATTAAAAATAATTTTGGAGCATTTTTATCAAATGATCAATTTTTATGGTGAATATGGTGCTGTTATGTTTAGAAAACATTTACATACATATTCAAAAGGATATAGTGGTGCTTCAATTTTTAGAGATGAAATCAACAAAATAAAAGACCCAGTAACTATGCGTAAAAAAATTGAAGAATTTTTTGGAAAATAGTTAAATATTATTTGCTAACTTTTTCTTTATAAGATTCTAATTCATTTAAAATTTCATTTTCTTCATTTTTTTCAAAAATATCTTTTAATTGAGGTTGGTTTTCCTCAATAATTTTCTCAAATTCCTCTTCATTTGATATATTTTGTTTATATTTTCCAAGTAAAAGATTTGTAGAACCTATGATAACTAGATAATTTGTACCTTTAAATGATATTAGAGCAATTTTATTATGTTCATCTAAATTTTTTTCAAATTTTATCTCTATTTCATTTTCTTTTTGATTTTTAACATTGATTGTTTTCTTTTTTATTTTCTCTTTTTTCGTTGAACTAATAAAAAGAATCAATAAAAATAGCAAAATTATTATAATAGCTCCTATTATAAATAGAAAAATATTATATTCACTATTTTGAGCTGTTTTTTCTTTTTTAACTGTAACTTTTTTATTATTTTTTGGTATATATTTTTTTATTAAAAGTTTTAGACTATATCCATCTGATGATTTTGCGGCTAAAACTGCTGCTTTTTCTATTGTATAGATTATAAGTTCGCTATCTTGGTTTTTTGGTAGAAGTTCTATTTGATATATGAAATTAGAGTCTATTTTTTTTGACCAAGGAACTAGTGTTTTTGCATTTTTTAAAAGGATTTTTATTTTCTCTTTTTCGACTTTTTGGACAAGTTTTCCTTCATAAGGAGTATCAAAATTTAAAAATATTTCAATATTTTCATTGATTTTTTTTACATTTATATTTAAAATATTAGAAGCATTTAAAAAAAGTGCAAATAAAAAAATAATAAAAAATCTCAAAATTAGCTCCTGCTTTTAGATAATATGAAATGCTTATAAAGCTTATTATAAAAAAAATTTTATTAATACTATCTTTTTTTGTATAATCCCACTCAAAAAAAAGGTTTTAAAATTGATTTTTGAATTATCTATAGTAGGTATATTAGTTGGCTTTCTATCAGGATTTTTTGGAATAGGCGGCGGTACTATTTTAGTTCCATTACTAATGCTACTTGGTATAGATATAAAAGAGGCAGTAGGAATATCTGTAACACAGATGGTTTTTTCTTCTCTTTTTGGCTCATACTTAAATTTCAAAAAAAATATTTTTAAAATTCATGAGGGTTTTTCATTAGGAGTTGGTGGATTTATTGGAGCTTTAGGAAGTGGATATTTTGTCTCAATTGTAAATTCAAAAATATTAGAGTATATGTTTTTAGGATTTATACTTTTTGCTTTTTATAGATTTTTTAAGAAAAATATTGAAGAAAACAGCGAAAAAGATATTCCTAAAATTGTAATATTTTTTGTTGGTATATTTATAGGACTTTTTGCAATATCAATAGGTGTTGGAGGATCTATTCTTGTTACACCTATACTTGTAGGACTTTTTCATTTTGATATAAAAAAAGCTGCCTCTATGGGACTATTTTTTGTGATATTTTCTTCAATTTCAGGGTTTATAAGTTTATCTTTTTTTGGACATATAAATTATCTTTATGGATTAATTGTTGGTACATCTTCATTAATAGGTGTATATTTTGGTATAAAATTGGCCCATAAAACAGATAGAAAAAAATTTAGGAATCTTTTAGTAGTGATGTATAGTATTATTTTGATACTTGTTATTAAAAAGATTTTTCTAAGTTAAAAAAGAGGGGAGAATGGAATATATAGAGATTTTTGGTGCAAGAGAGAACAATTTAAAAGATATTCATTTAAGATTGCCCAAAAACAAACTTATTGTTTTTACAGGATTATCTGGTAGTGGAAAAAGTACTTTGGCATTTGAAACACTTTATGCTGAAGGACAAAGAAGATATATAGAATCTCTTTCAAGCTATGCAAGGCAGTTTTTAGAAAGACTTGAAAAGCCAGATGTTGATAAAATTGAAGGACTAACTCCAGCAATTGCGATTGAGCAAAAAACAACAAGCAAAAATCCAAGAAGTACAGTCGGAACAATAACAGAAATATATGATTATTTAAGACTTTTATATGCAAGAGTAGGAATTCAACACTGTCATATATGTGGAAGACCAATATCAAAAATGAGTGCAAGTGATATTATAAATGAGGTTTTAAAACTACCTGAAGGTGCAAAAATCGTAATTTTATCTCCATTAATAAGAGAAAAAAAGGGTAGTTTTAATGATTTAATAGAGAAATTAAGACATAAAGGCTATGTTAGGGCTATGATAGATGGTGTAATGGTAAGGCTTGATGAAGATATTGAACTATCAAAAACAAAAAAGCATACCATTAAAGCTGTTGTAGATAGAGTTGTTGTAAAAAAAGAAAATAGCGCCAGAATAGCTAGTGATGTTGAAAAAGCACTGAATGAATCTTTTGGAGAGGTAGAGATACAGATAATTAACTATAAAGATTTAAATCTTGAAAAAGAGCTTATTCATTATAGTGAACATTTGGCCTGTTTTCATTGCAAGGTTAGTTTTGAGCCATTAGAGCCTCTTAGCTTTTCATTTAATTCGCCAAAAGGCGCATGTCCTGCTTGTGATGGGCTTGGAATTAGATATACCCTTGATTTAAAAAAGATTATAAATGAGTCTTTATCGATAGAAAAAGGCGCAATAAAGATACTTTTTGGATATAACAGAAGTTACTATTTTACTTTTTTAAAGGCATTTTGTTTAAGTTATGGGATAGATATAAAAAAACCTTTTGAAGAATTGGCCGAAAATGAGAAAAAAGCAATTTTATATGGAGCAGCAGATGAAGTTGATTTTGTTTGGAAAACACATAGATTAAAAAGGATATGGCCTGGTGTTGTAAAGATTGCTTATGATATGTTTAAAGATGAAAAAGAGTTAAATGAGTATATGAGCGAGAAAGTTTGTGATAAATGTAAAGGGTATAGATTAAAGCCTGAATCTTTAGCTGTAAAAGTTGCAGATAAAACAATTGGAGAGATTTTAGACCTTCCAATAGAGGATTGTTATAAATTTTTTGAAAATGAAAAAAATTTTGATTATCTAACACCTCAGCAAAAGGTTATAGCAGCTCCTATATTAAAAGAGATTAAAGAGAGACTTTACTTTTTAAATGATGTTGGACTTGGATATTTGACTCTTGGTAGAGATGCAAGAACTATAAGCGGAGGAGAAGCTCAAAGAATAAGAATAGCAAGCCAGATTGGAAGTGGTTTAACTGGAGTAATGTATGTTTTGGATGAGCCAAGTATCGGGCTTCATGAAAGAGATACATCAAAGCTCATCAGAACACTAAAAAATCTTCAAAGAAAAGGAAATAGTGTAATAGTTGTTGAACATGATAAAGAGACAATAGAGTCAGCAGATTTTATAGTTGATATTGGTCCTGGTGCTGGAAAATATGGTGGAGAAGTTGTTTTTAGCGGTACGTTAAAAGAGTTAAAAGATAGTGATACTTTAACCTCACAATATCTTACTGGCAAAAAAAGAATAGAGTATAAATTTAATAGAGAACAAAAAGAGTGGCTTGAGATTAAAAATGTAAATATAAATAATATAAAAAATCTTAATGTCAAAATTCCTCTTAGAAATTTTGTTGCTATAACTGGAGTTAGTGGAAGTGGGAAAAGTTCTTTAATTTTACAGACTCTTCTTCCTGTAGCAAAAGAGATTTTAAATCATGCAAAAAAGGTTAAAAAAGTAGCTGGAGTTGAAATAGATGGACTTGAAAAACTTGATAAAGTAATATATCTTGATCAAAGTCCAATTGGAAGAACTCCAAGAAGCAATCCTGCTACTTATACAGGTGTTATGGATGAGATAAGAAATCTTTTTGCAAAAACTAAAGAGGCTCAAATTAGAGGATATACACCGGGAAGATTTAGTTTTAATGTAAAAGGGGGAAGATGTGAAAAGTGTAAAGGTGAAGGCGAGATAAAGATTGAGATGCATTTTCTACCAGATATTATGGTTAAATGTGATGCCTGCAAAGGAAAAAGATATAATGCACAAACTCTTGAAATTGAGTATAAAGGCAAAAATATTGCTGATGTATTAGAGATGAGTGTTGATGAGGCAATTGAGTTTTTTAAAAATATTCCAAAAATATATCAAAAACTAAAAACTTTACAAGATGTGGGACTTGGATATATAACTCTTGGACAAAATGCTGTGACTTTAAGTGGCGGTGAAGCTCAAAGAATAAAATTATCAAAAGAGTTAAGCAAAAAAGATACGGGAAATACACTATATATTTTGGATGAGCCAACTACAGGTCTTCATTTTGCAGATGTTGATAGACTTTTAAAAGTTTTACACTATTTAGTTGAACTTGGAAATAGCGTAATAGTAATTGAGCATAATATGGATATTATAAAAAATGCTGATTTTATTATAGATATGGGTCCAGAAGGTGGAAGTAGAGGAGGAAAAGTTATTGCAACTGGCTCACCACTAGAAGTTGCAAAAAATTATAAAAAAACTGGAAGTTATACTGGAGAGTTTTTAGCAAAAGAGTTAAAACTTTAAATGTAAGATAAGTAATTTTTGGGCAAAATCTAAAAAAAACAGTTGAGGTAAAAATGAAAGAATCAATTATAAAAAAGATAAGATCTTTGCCACCTTTACCAAAAACTATCGATGAGTTTGAGAGAGCTTATAATGATCCAAATGTAAGCTTAGAAAAAATTGCAGATATTTTAGAAAAAGATCCTATGATAGTGGCAAATATTTTAAAAAGAGTCAATTCTCCATATTATGGTTTAAGAAAAGAGATAACAGATCTATCTCATGCGATTTCACTTCTTGGACTCTCAGAAGTGAAGGGTGTGGTTTTACAAAACTCAATAAAAAAACTTTTAAATATAGATATGGAGCCTTATGGAGTATCTGCAGAAGAGTTTGCCAATATCTCTCATCTTCAAAGTCATTTAATGTATAGATGGTATAGAAAAGTAGATAGTAGAAAATTAAAAATTTTAAGTCTTGCATCACTTCTTCAAGAAATGGGAAAAATAGTTATTGCAGATGAAATAATAAAAGATGATTTAGTATATCCATTTAGGTCTGAAATAGAAACTACAGATGATATTGCATCTGTTGAAAATAGCTTTGTTGGAACAACTACCGCAGAAGTAACAGCAGAAATGTTTGATTATTGGGGATTTGATAAATTTTTTGTTGAATCTATAAGATATTCAGATAATTTTAAAGACGCAAATGAAGAGGTTTATGAATATTCAAGAGCTTTAAATATTGTAAAAACAGCAATTCCAGTTAATAAGCCTTTTAAAGAATCAAGTATAAATAAAGCTATTAATATCGCAAAATCTGAAAATATGGATACTGACTTTTTAATTGATGCAATAGAGAGTTTAAAAAATACTTAATTTTTTAAACATTTAATTGCTTCACTTTTGTTAATAGCTTTTCCCCAGCAAATTTTCTCTTTCTCTAAAATTTTTATATCTCTAATTAATGTATTTATATAAAAACTTTTTGGAAAAGAGCTTGAGAATACTTTTGCAAGATTATCGCTTTTTGGATTATTTGGAAATTTTTCTATACACTCATTAACAATGTTTTCATTTTCTATGCATTTTAGTCTATTTTTATAAATATCTATAATTTTATTAATTTCAATTATATTTTTTTCTCTTATTTTTGAGAAATCTTGTGCATTTAAAAATATAAGTAGAAAAAAAGGTATTAAAAATTTTTTCATACTTTACCTTTTGGAAAAATTTTATAAAATTATACTCAAAATCTGTTTTGCCTTAAAAGGATATTGATGAAAACATTAACAATTATTGATACTTTTGGATTTTTTTTCAGAAACTATTATGCCCTTCCTCCATTAAAAAGTAAAAAAGGTTTTCCTACAGGACTTTTAACAGGATTTATAAATTTTATATATAACCTATCAAGTGAGCATAAAAGCGATTATCTACTATTTGCTTTAGATAGCGAAGGACCATCCTTTAGAAATAAAATCGATAAAAATTATAAAGCTCAAAGGCCAGAGGCTCCGCAAGAGCTTTTAATGCAGCTTCCAGTTGCTATAGAATGGATAAAAAAGATGGGTTTTAAACAGCTGATGAAAGAAGGGTATGAAGCTGATGATATTATTGCTTCAATAGTAAAATGTGCTAAAGAGAAAAATATAAAGGTTAGAATTGTAAGTCATGATAAAGATCTTTATCAGCTAATTGATGATGGAAAAGTTGTCATATATGATCCCATTAAAAAAGAGGAGATTGATGAAGAAAAGGCTAAAAGGAAGTTTGGTGTTGAGCCAAAATATATAAAAGATTTTCTAGCTTTAACTGGGGATAGTGCTGATAATATTCCAGGTGTAAAAGGTATAGGTCCAAAAACTGCCGCAAAACTTATAAATGAGTATGGCTCTTTAGAAAATATTTATAAAAATATTGAAAATATTAAACCAGATAGAATAAGAAGACTTTTAGAAGAGGGGAGAGAATCAGCCTTTTTGAGTAAAAAATTGGTTGAACTTAAAAGTGATCTATTTAATGATTGTAATTTTGAAGATTTTAAACTGCCAGCTATGAATCCGATACTGAAAATTGCTGATGAGTTAATTGATTATGATATTACATCTGTTTTAAATAGATTAAAAAAAGCTCCAATTATTGAAAAAGAGAGTAAACAGTTAGAGTTTGAATATATTCTTTTAGATAAAGAGGAAAAACTTTTCGAGGTTTTAGAAAAAATTAGTAAAGATACACTTGTTGCATTTGATACTGAAACAAACTCTCTTGATACAAAAGAGGCAGATTTAGTTGGATTTAGTTTCTGCTTTGAAAAAAATAGAGCCTATTATGTTCCAGTAGGCCATAATTATTTAGGAGTATCTGAGCAGATTCCTCTAGAAACTGCTTTAAAAGCTATAAAAAAGATTTTAAAATCTAAATTTTTTGGTCACAATCTAAAATTTGACCTATCTTTGCTGTATAAATATAAGATAGAAGAGATAACTCCTTATGCTGATACAATGATACTTGCATGGCTTGTAAATCCTGAGAGCTCTTTGGGGCTTGAATCTTTGTCAAAAAGATATTTTTCACACTCTATGATAACTTTCAAAGAGACTGTTAAAAAGGGTGAGGATTTTTCATTGGTAAATATTGATGAAGCTTGTAAATATGCAAGCGAAGATGCACTTGTTACATATCTTTTATATTTTGAACTGATAAAAGAGTTAAAAGAGCAAAACGCAGCTCATCTGATAAATGAAGCTAAAGATGTTGAATTTCCATTTATCAATACTCTTATTTGGATGGAGAAAAATGGAATTAAAGTTGATATAGATTTTTTTGAAAATCTTTTGAAAAAAACGCAAAAAAGATTGGAAGAGCTTACAAATAAAATTTATGAACTAGCAGGGGTAGAATTTAATATAAATTCAACAAAACAGCTTGGAAATGTTTTATTTGAAAAACTTAAACTTCCAGTTATAAAAAAGACAAAAACCGGTTTTAGTACAAATGAAGCAGTTTTAAATGAGTTAAAAGATAAGCATCTAATAATCAAAGAGCTTTTAGAATATAGAGAACTTTTTAAATTAAAATCAACCTATATTGAGCCTCTTTTAAAACTTGGTAAAAAAGATAAAAAAAATAGAATATATACTTCTTTTATACAAACTGGAACTGCTACAGGAAGGCTTGCAAGTAAAAACCCAAATTTACAAAATATTCCAGTTAAGACTGATGTTGGAAGAGAGATAAGATACGGCTTTATAGCAGATGAGGGAAATTTATTAATTGGAATAGACTATTCTCAAATAGAGTTAAGATTGCTTGCTCATTTTAGTAAAGATCCATCACTCGTGAATGCTTTTTATGAAGATAAAGATATACATCTTGAAACTGCAAAAAAACTCTTTGGAGAAAAAGCTAAAGAGATGAGAAATGTAGCAAAAAGCATAAATTTTGGTTTGATTTATGGAATGGGAAGCAGAAAACTTGCGCAAACTCTTGGTATTAGCACAAAAGAGGCAAAAAATATCATAGATAACTATTTTGCATCATTTCCAACTGTAAAGCATTATCTTCAATCAATTGAAATTTTTGCTAAAAACAATGGATATGTTGAGACTTTGCTTGGCAGAAGGAGATATTTTGATTTTGCTCATGCAAGTCCAGTTCAACTTGCAGCATATTTAAGAGAAGCAACAAATACAGTGTTTCAAGGAAGTGCTGCAGATTTGATAAAGCTTGCTATGAATAAAATAAAAAATGAAATTTTTGAAAAACACTATCCTGCAAAAATGATTCTGCAAATACATGATGAACTAATTTTTGAAGTGGATGAAAAGGAAGCAGAAAATTTATCAAAAATTTTTAAAAATATTATGGAAAATATATATAAACTCAATGTTCCACTAAAATGCAGTGTTTCTATAGCAAAAAGATGGGGGGATTTAAAGTAGAGAATTAAGTTTTTTCTTAATCCCTTTACTTAACTTTATAATATCTTTCTTTTTTTGCAAAAAAGATATAAAATCTCCAAATCTTCTAATATCGGGGAAATAGATGGCTAAATTTTTGAAAAACTTTTTTCTCTCTATAAAGTCTGCAGTTTTTTTTATGTTTATATTTGCTATTGCAATAGGTGTAGCTACATTCATAGAAAATGATTATGGGACTCAGAGTGCCAAAGCGCTAGTTTATAATGCAAGATGGTTTGAGATTTTACTTGTGATATTAGGGATAAATCTTGTTTATAATATTTTTAGATTTAGACTCTATAGAAAAGAGAAATGGCTTACTGGACTTTTTCATTTTGCTTTTATTTTAATTTTAATAGGCGCAGCAGTTACAAGATATTTTGGATATGAAGGAATTATGCATATTAGAGAAGGAGCAATCCAGGATAAAATAGTATCTGATAGAGCATATCTGCAAGCTGATATTGTTAAAGATGGTAAAAAATACCATTTTGAGTTTCCATTGCTTTTGTCTGCATTAGGAAAAAATAGTTTTAAAAAGGTCTTAAAATTTGATAATGATGAAATTGAGATAGATTTAAAAAAATATATTCCAAATGCAAAAACAGCTCTTGTAAAAGATAAAAATGGTGATACATATATTGAATTAATGATAGCATTTGGTAATTCTCCTCAAAGTGTTACTATTAAAAAGGGTGATTTTGTTGATCTGGGAGATTTTATAATAGCTTTTGAAAAAGAG
Source organism: Nitrosophilus kaiyonis (assembly GCF_027943725.1). NCBI lineage: Bacteria > Pseudomonadati > Campylobacterota > Epsilonproteobacteria > Nautiliales > Nitratiruptoraceae > Nitrosophilus > Nitrosophilus kaiyonis. The sequence goes on from NZ_AP025696.1 coordinate 1,208,159, forward strand.
CCGAATGTGAATAAAAAAGTTATTAAAATAGAGCAAAAAGGAGATAAACTTTATATTAAATCACCTTTTGCAATTTCAACTTTTCGTATGAGTGAAAATTTGGCTAAAAATTTTAAAGAAAATGAAGAGATTGTTTTTGAAAAAGGAAAACTTTATGGTCTAAAAAATTTAAAAATTGTTTTAAAAGATTTTAAGGAAGGCGTTAAAACAAAACTGATCTCAGCAGGTCCTAAGCCAAAAGAAAGAGGGCTTCAAGATGCACTTGTTTTGGAAATAAAAAATAAAAATATTAAAAAAAGTGTTACTGTTTTTGGTAAAAAAGGGCAATTAGGAAATCCGGCTACAATAACTTTAGGAGATACAAAACTTTTTTTAACATATGGGTCTAAAATTATAAAACTTCCTTTTGCTTTAAAACTTGTTGATTTTCAGATAGAAAAATATCCAGGATCAAATTCACCTTCTTCTTATGCTAGTGAAGTGATATTAATAGATAAGGAAAAAGATATAAAAATGCCATTTAGAATTTATATGAATCATGTGCTTGATTATAGAGGATATAGATTTTTTCAAAGTTCATATGATATGGATGAAAGAGGTACAATTTTATCAGTAAATCATGATCCAGGAACAATTATCACTTACATTGGTTATGCTATGCTATTTTTTGGTCTTATTTTTCATCTATTTATGCCTCAAAGTAGGTTTATGAAATTAATTAGACTTACTAAAAAAGTTCAAAAAAAGAGGGAGTCTTTAGTTCTATCAATACTATTTCTTTTTATCTTTTTTCCTTATTCAATAAAAGCATCTCAAATAAATTATGAAGAGGCATTAAAAGTTGTAAAATCTTTTGATAAAAAGCATTGTGAAAAATTTGGAGAATTATTAGTACAAGATAGAAGCGGAAGGGTTGAGCCTATTGACACTCTATCAAGAGAGGTTTTAGCAAAAGTTACTAGAAAAGAGAAATTTTTAGGGCTTAATCCAAACCAGATTTTTCTTGGAATGACGGTAAAGCCAAATTATTGGCAAGTTATAAAGATGATTTATCTTCATCATCCCCAATTAAAAAAGATAATTGGATTAAAAAAAGATGAAAAATATGCAGCATTTCAAGATTTCTTTGATAAAAATGGAGAGTATAAACTTGCAAAATATGTTCAAGAAGCAGTACTTAAAAAGCCGGCTCAAAGAAATCAATTTGATAAAGATGTAATAAAAGTGGATGAGAGAGTAAATGTTTGTTATATGGTATATGTTGGAGATTTATTGAGAATTTTTCCAAAACCAAATGATAAAAATCAAAAATGGTACTCTCCAGTTGAAGCAATAAAATCATTTCCACCAAAAGAGGCTGAACTTGTAAGATTAATAATCGCAAGCTATTTTTCAAATATTGATAAAGCTTTAGAAAATGGTGATTGGAAAAAAGCTGATGAAGCTTTAGATGTAATTAAAAATTATCAAAAATATTATGGTGCTTCAATAATCCCAAAAGAGAAAAAAATAAAAGCTGAACTTTTATACAATAGATTGGATATTTTTAATAGGTTAGTTCCATATTATATGATTATTGGCTCAATTTTACTTATTTTAGTTCTTGCAAATTTAATCAATCCTAAAATAAAAATAGGTCCTGTTATAAAAATAGGGCTATTTTTTATTATTTTAGGATTTTTTGCTCATACATTTGGTTTGGCTCTAAGATGGTATGTTGCTGGACATGCTCCTTGGAGTGATGGATATGAATCTATGGTATATATTTCCTGGGCTATAGTATTAGCTGGCTTTTTCTTTTCTAAAAACTCTCCAGTTGCCCTTGCTACAACTGCACTGCTTGGAGGACTAATATTATTTGTCGCTCATCTAAATTGGTTAGACCCTCAAATAACAAATCTTGTTCCAGTTTTAAAATCATACTGGCTTATGATTCATGTTTCTGTAATAACTGCAAGTTATGGATTCTTGGCTCTTAGTGCACTTTTAGCATTTATTGTTTTGATTTTGTATATATTTATGAATCAAAAAAACAAAGAGTCTTTAGTTTTAACTATTAAAGAGTTAACATATACAAATGAGATGAGCTTAATAATTGGCCTTGTTTTGGTAACAATAGGGAATTTTCTCGGTGGAGTTTGGGCAAATGAGAGTTGGGGAAGATATTGGGGATGGGATCCAAAAGAGACATGGGCTCTTGTTACTATTTTGATATATGCATGTGTTGAGCATTTAAGACTTATACCAAAACTAAATGGTCTATTTTTATATAATGTGATGTCGCTTTTAGCATTTTCTTCAGTAATAATGACATATTTTGGTGTAAATTTTTATCTATCAGGTCTTCATTCATATGCTCAAGGAGATCCTGTACCAATTCCAACATGGGTTTATTATGCGATATCTTTAGTGTTTTCTATGATAGCTCTTGCTTATTATAAAAGGAGAAAATTAAATATAGATTTGAGAATGAATTAAAGGGCTTAAGGGTTATCCCTTAAACCAGCCTTTGATTTTATTAAAAACATTTTCAAATTTTTTTTCATGTGGTTTGCTTTCTATCCCAAAGCTCTCTTGAAGTTTTTCTAAGAGCTCTTTTTGCTCACTGTTTAATTTTTTAGGAAACTCTATCTTTATTTGAGCTATTAAATTTCCAACTCTTCCTGTTCTAACATTTTTTGCACCTTCGCCTCTAAAAACAAACTGCTGCTTATCTTTTGCACCAGCTGGAAGTTTTAGCTCTTTTTCACCTCGTGGAGTTGGTATTTTTATCGATTCTCCTAAAATTGCCTGAGTAAAAAATACAGGAACTTCTAAATAGATATCATCATTATATCTTACAAAATGCTCATCCTCTTTTACATAAAAAGTGATATAAAGATCTCCTCTTTCTCCATTTACTCCAATATTTCCTTTTCCAGAAACTCTTATTCTATCTTCGTTGTCTATACCTTCAGGTATATTTATCGTGATTTTTTCTTTTTTCTTTTCATATCCTAAACCTCTACATTCAGGACATTTCTCTTTTGCTATTTTTCCACTTCCATTACATTTTGGACAAGTTTGTGAAAATGTCATAAATCCTTGTCTATAATATATCTGTCCTCTGCCTGCACATTCTGGACAGGTTATAAATTCTGCATTTTTTGCTCCAGTTCCTTTACATGCATTACAAGGGACTTTATATTCATACTCTATATCTTTTTTTGTTCCAAAAAATGCTTCATTAAATGAAATTTCCATCTCAAGTGATAAATCAAGAGGATATTTTTCATCTTTTCTTCTACTTCCAAATCCAAATCCTCCAAAACTTCCTCCAAATACTGATTCAAAGAAATCCATAATATCTTCATATGAGCTATGGCTAAAACCTTCAAAGCCTTGATTTTCAAGACCTCTTTTTCCATATCTATCGTATAAAGCTCTTTTCTCTTTATCACTTAATACTTGATAAGCTTCGTTTATAAGCTTGAATTTCTCTTCTGCCTCTTTATTGTCTGGATTTCTATCTGGATGATATTTAAGTGCAAGTTTTCTATAAGATTTTTTAATCTCTTCAAATGTAGCGTCTCTATCAACTTCTAAAATTTCATAATAATCTAAATCAACCATCCCCACCTCTTAAGTGAATTTTAAGCTTTTGCTGGCTGATTTTATCAAAAAAATTGTAATAAATCAATGATTGGTGGACATTAGTCATTGGTCATTGGGAATTAGGAATTAGTATTAAGTATTAAGAGTTAAGTAATAAGACTTAAATATTAAGTTTTTAAATTATCACTAAATCTTTTTTACTTAGCTCTTAAATCTTAATTCTTAACTCTCACCTTACTCATCTATGCTCCTATTCCACTATCCCGCTATGTCCCTTTCCCGCCTCCCCGCTTCATAGCTTCGCTCCTTCGCTGCTTATCACCTCTTATTCCCTTAATTATTGTATAATTTCATAAAAAATTAAAGGATAGAGTTGAAAAAGGGCTTTAAAAAATTTGACGAACTTGTCCAATCTTTAGAATCTCTTCCTACAATTGGAAAAAAGAGTGCAATAAGACTTGCTTTTTATATGGTTATGGAAAACTCTATGAATGCTTTAAAAATTGCTCATGCAATTGAAGATGCGATTAGAAATATAAAAAAATGTAGCAGATGTGGCGGTCTTAGCGAAGATGAGTTGTGTTATATCTGTAGTGATGAATTAAGAGATAGTTCAACTTTATGTATAGTTGAAAATGCTAAAGATGTATTGGTTATTGAGGAGAGTAATGAATATAATGGCAAATATTTTGTTTTAGATAATCTTGATGAAAGAATTGAAGATTTAAAAAATCTAGTAGAAAAAGAGAAAATAAAAGAGATTATTTTTGCCTTAACACCATCAGTTGCAAATGATGCAATAATAATTTTTATTGAGGATAAATTAAAAGATTTTAATATAGAGTTTACAAAAATAGCCCAAGGTGTGCCAACAGGGGTTAGCCTTGAAAATGTTGATATTCTATCTTTAACAAAGGCGATGAAAGATAGAGTCAAAGTTTAAAAGAAAAAAATTATTAAATAGTAAAAATTTAATTTATATGGTATAATCATTTATATTAAATTTTTGCCTATTTTTAGGTATAATTTCGCAATTTTTTATTAAGGATATATAAATGAGTTGGAATCCAAAAAGCTGGAGAGATTTTCCAATAAAGCAGCAACCTACATATAAAGATTTAGATAAATTAAAAAAGATAGAAGAGGAGTTAAGAAATTATCCACCTTTAATTTTTGCAGGAGAGGCAAGAGAGTTAAAAGATAAACTCTCACTTGTTTCAAAAGGAAAAGCGTTTTTACTTCAAGGTGGAGACTGTGCAGAGAGTTTTGCAAATTTTAATGCTCCTACTATTAGAAATCTTTTTAAAGTGCTTTTACAGATGAATATGGTTTTGATGTATTCATCAGGTAAGCCAATAGTAAAAATAGGAAGAATTGCAGGTCAATATGCAAAACCAAGAAGCAGTGATTATGAAGAGATAAATGGAGTCAAACTGCCAAGTTATAGAGGCGATATTATAAATGATATCGATTTTACACCTGAGGCAAGAGAGCCAAAACCAGAAAAGATGCTTGAAGCATATTATAAATCTGCTGCTACTTTGAATCTTATTAGAGCTTTTGCTAGAGGCGGTTTTGCATCATTAGATAAAGTTCATAAATGGAATTTAGAATATGTAAAAAACAAAGCTCTTGGAGAAAAATTTGAAGATCTTGCAGATAAAATCACAGAATCTTTAAAGTTTATGGAAGCATGTGGCATTGACATAGCTCATACTCCACAATTAAAACAGACAACTCTTTATACATCTCATGAGGCTCTTTTATTAAATTATGAAGAGGCTTTAACAAGAAAAGATAGTTTTACAGATGAATGGTATGATTGTAGCGCTCACTTTTTGTGGATAGGAGATCGTACAAGAGACATTGATGGAGCACATGTTGAGTTTTTTAGAGGAATAAAAAACCCAATAGGTGTAAAAGTTGGACCATCAATGAAAAAAGATGAGTTGTTAAAATTGATAGATAAATTAAATCCAAAAAATGAAGATGGAAGATTAACTCTTATTGTAAGAATGGGTGCAGATAAGATTTCAGATATGTTTCCACCTCTTTTAAGAGCTGTTAAAGAAGCTGGTAAAAATGTGGTATGGAGCTGTGATCCTATGCATGGAAATACATATAAAACAGAAGGCGGAATAAAAACAAGAGATTTTGAAAAAATATTAAGTGAAGTTAAACAGTTCTTTCAAATACATAAATCTGAAGGTACTTATGCAGGCGGAATCCATCTTGAAATGACAGGAAGTGATGTAACAGAATGTACAGGAAGTATTAGTAGCACAATTACAGAAGAGGGGCTTCTTAGCAGATACCATACTCAATGTGACCCAAGACTAAATGCAGACCAAGCACTAGAGCTTGCTTTTATGGTTTCTGATATTATGAAAGATATATAAAATAAAGCCAGCATTATTTTTGCTGGCTTTTAAAGCTCTAAACCCTCTTTCATATATTTTTCAATCTCACTTTTTTCATACTCAAAATCTGTAAAAATCTCAAAAGCTAAAACTCCCTGATATAAAAGCATATCTTTACCATCTTTTATTGTCAAATTAAACTCTTTTGCCATTTTTAAAAATGGCGTTTCTTTGCCATATATAACATCGACTGCATATTTCGCATTTTTGAAAATAGACTCTAATATCTCTTTAGGAGCAGGCAAATTTTCATCATTTAAACCTGCACTTGTTGTATTGATTATTAAATCAAAGCCATCTATTTTAAAATCATCCCAGCTAAAAGATTTATAGCCTTTATTTATAAAATAGTCTAATCTTTTTTTGCTTCTATTTAAAATAGTAAAATCTATATTTTTTTCATCAAATATTTCACTAATTGCTTTTGCAGTACCACCAGCACCCAAAATTAGAGCATTTTTAAATTTATAGCTCTTTATGGACTCATAAAATCCAGGAGCATCAGTATTGTATCCAATAAGTTTGTTATCTTTTTTTATTATAGTATTTACAGCTTTTATTGAGTTTGCAATGCCAACTGTTTCATCACATATTTCAAAGGCTTTTTCTTTAAAAGGTACTGTAATATTTGCACCATCAATATTTAGTTCAAAAAATTTATCTTTTAAAAGATTTTCATCTTTTAAAAGATATCTTGTATAACATCCATCAAAATTCAAACTTTTGAATGTGAAATTATGCATTTGAGGTGATTTAGAGTGAGCAACAGGATTTCCAAAAATAATAAAAAATTTCATTTTATCTCACTTAAAATGTTTAATGTATTCATTAAAGCGCCAAGTTTATTTTTAACTTCCAAATATTCAAGTTCAGGTTTACTATCCGCTACTATTCCAGCTCCGGCTTGAAAAATTATTTCATCATTTTTTATAAGAGCAGTTCTTATTGTAATTGCACTATCCATATTTCCATCAAAACCAAAATATCCAATGCTTCCACTATAATACCCTCTTTTTAAACCTTCAAATTCTGCAATCAACTCCATAGCTCTTATTTTTGGGGCTCCTGTCATTGTACCAGCAGTAAAGGTTGCCATAAAAAGATCAAACATATCATATTTTGGATCCAGTTCAGCTTCAACATCGCTTACCATATGCATCACATGTGAATATTTTTCTACTCTCATTAAAGAAGTTACTTGAACGGTTCCTTTTTTTGCTACTCTTCCAACATCATTCCTTCCAAGGTCAACAAGCATTATATGTTCAGCTCTCTCTTTTGGATCATTTAACATTTCAAGTTCAAGCTCTTTATCTCTTTTAATATCATTTCCTCTTTTTCTTGTTCCTGCAATTGGTCTTAAAAGTATTCTTCCATCAGTTAATCTAACCATTACCTCAGGGGAACTTCCAGCAATTGCAAAATCTTTGAATTCCAAAAGATAAAGATATGGAGATGGATTTAGACTCCTTAGAGCTCTATAAAAACTAAATCTATCTACAATAGCTTTTTGTGTTAATCTATTTGACATAACTATTTGAAAAACATCGCCACTTCTTATCATTTTTTTTGATTTTTCAACCATTTCAAAAAATTTTTTCTTATCAAAAGCAAACTTTGCTTCGCCTAGTATTTTTGCAGGCTTTAAAGGCTGATGTTCATAACTGTCTAATAGATCATTTTTTAATTTCTCAAATATGTTTTCTTTAATGCTTTCAATAGAGGAGATTATTGTTAATTTTGCATTTTTATGGGAATATGCCAAAATAATTTTTGGCCTAATCATATCAAAATCTGGAATATTTGTTTCATCTTTTAAATTTTTCATATATTTTTTTAAAACAGGCTCAAATTCAGCAACCATATCATAACCAATATATCCAATAAAACCATCTACAAATCCAACATTAAGCTCTTTACATTTTTTTTTGTAGTATTCTTTGTTTATATTTTTATAATACTTTTTCAAAAATATTAAGGGATTTTCTTCAACCTCTTTTATTTCGCCTTTTTCATTTTTATAATAACTTTTTTCATTTTTATGCCATATTCTTTCTCTCTCACCTATAGCAATATAACTATAATTTCCTTCACTTGTATATACAACACTTTCAAATAAGAAAGATAATTCATTTGGAAAATATTTTTTTACTTTTTCATAAATTGCAATTGGAGTAAATTCATCTAACATAAAATTTATTGCATAAATCATTATTGAATCCTAGTAATAAAAGCATCTTTTTTTATATTTTGTTTAATTTTAAGAAGTGCTTTTTTAGCTTCACTTCTTGATGTAAAAGGCCCTATCAATACTTTTTTAATTTCACTTGAATCTTTAATAACTGTTTTTATTATATAGTTAAAACCATTTGTTTCTATTCTTTTTAGAAATTTTTTACTTGGAGCAAGTCTATAAAATGCACCAACTTGTACATAATAATTTCCTTTAGGTACAGCTTGAATTTCTTGTTTTTTTTCTATTTTTTTTGATTCTGGTATTTTGGCTTTTGCTATTTTTTTAACTTCTTCTTTTTCTTCCACTTTTGGAGCTATATTTTCTTCTTTTTGAGTTTTTTGCGAAGTTTCCTCTTTTGTTATCTCTTTTACTATTTTTTCATACTCTTCTTCTGGTTCTTTTGATTCCTCTTTTATTATTGGAACCTGCTCAAAATTATCCTCTTGTTTATTTTCTGTTTCAGGAGCAGTTTGTGTTGCAAAAAAGTCTTCATTTTCGTTTTTTGGTTCTTGTGAGATAATTTTATATGCAGAAATAACAATAAGAAGTATTAAAATAGCGCTACCTGCTAATAAAATTAACTTTTTTATATCAAATTTTTTATCTTTTTTATTTAGAATAATATCTTCTAATTCATTATGTGACTCTTCTTTTTTTTCATTTTTAGGTTCATTGGTATCAAAAATATCCATAATTAAATCCTTTAAAACAATTTTCATAAATTATAAATAGATTTTACTAAATTATGGGTTAAATGAGCAAATGAGAGAAGTAATATCAATAGATAAGTGGAATATAGATATAGCGGGATAGGCTGAATGGAGAAGGATGAAGGGAAGAAGCAGTGAAAAGGCCAATTACTAATTCCAAATTACCAATGACCAATGACTAATGACCAATAACTAATGTCCAATGTCTAATGTCAAAAAAGGAGAGTAAAGTTTTACTCTCCTTAAAATTTTAATAAGTTGGCTGTGTATATATAATAAATTTTCTTGCAAGTTCAGTTAACTCATTTTTAATTTTTTCTTGAAGTGCAGTGTTATTTATATCATCTAAAACATCTGCAATTCTTGTAGCAATGAGTCTAAATTCTTCCTCTTTCATTCCTCTGCTAGTAAGGGCAGGGCTTCCTATTCTTATACCACTTGTTACAAAAGGGCTTCTTGTCTCTCCAGGGACTGTATTTTTATTTACTGTAATGCCAGCTCTACCAAGAGCCTCGTCTGCATCTTTACCACTAAAATCTTTATCTAAAAAGCTAACAAGAATTAGATGATTGTCTGTTCCACCACTAACTATATTATACCCTCTATCCATTAAAACTTCAGCTAAAACAGCAGCATTTTTCTTTACCTGTTTTGCATACTCTTTCCATTCTGGTTTTAAATTTTCTCCAAATCCAACCGCTTTTGCAGCAATCACATGAACAAGAGGTCCCCCTTGAATTCCTGGAAATATTGCACTATTTATTTTTTTTGCAATTTCTTCATCATTTGTCATTATGATTCCGCCTCTTGGACCTCTTAATGTTTTATGTGTTGTTGATGTTACAACATCACAATAAGGAAAAGGACTCGGATGCTCACCTGCTGCAACAAGGCCTGCTATATGAGCAATATCAGCAAATAAAATTGCTCCAACTTCATCAGCAATCTCTCTAAATTTTTTAAAATTTATCTCTCTTGGATAAGCACTTGCACCACAAACTACGATTTTTGGCTGAACAATTTTTGCAATATCTCTAACTCTATCATAATCTATCCATCCATCTTCATTTACCCCATAAAAAAAACTGTGATAAATTTTCCCACTTGCATTAACTTTTGCACCATGAGTTAAATGTCCACCATGGCTAAGGCTCATACCAAGAATTTTGTCATAAGGTTTTAATAAAGCCATATAAACTGCTTGATTTGCTTGGCTTCCTGAATGTGGCTGAACATTTACATAGTTACAGCCAAAAAGTTTTTTAGCTCTTTCAATAGCTAAATTTTCTATAGCATCTGCATTTTCACATCCACCATAATATCTTTTGCCAGGATATCCTTCAGCATATTTATTTGTAAAGACACTACCCATAGCTTCCATCACAGCTGGGCTTGTGAAGTTTTCACTTGCTATCATTTCAAGATGGTCTGTTTGTCTTTTTAACTCATTTTCTATAATCGAATAAACTTCAGGATCAAAATCTTTTAATATGCTCATTTTTTTTCCTTTTTTGTTTTTTCTTCAGTTTCACTTTTTTTTGGTCTCATTGCAGGAAATAAGATAACATCTCTTATTGTATGCTGATTTGTTAATAACATAATTAATCTATCTATCCCTATTCCTTCTCCAGCAGTTGGAGGCATTCCATATCCAAGTGCTCTAACAAAATCTTCATCCATATGCATTGCTTCATCATCAACATCTTTTTGAGCAACTTGAGCTTTAAATCTTTCATATTGATCAATTGGGTCATTAAGCTCATTAAAACCATTGGCTATTTCGCGACCAGCAATAAATAATTCAAATCTCTCAGCTATTTCTGGATCTTCATCACTTCTTCTAGCAAGTGGACTTATCTCAATTGGAAAATGTGTAACAAAAGTTGGATTTATAAGTCTGTTTTCTACAAAATTATCAAAAAGTTCAGCCTGAAGTGCTCCAAGAGATAGTCTCTCATCTACTTCAATGCCGTTTTCTTTTAAAAATTTTATGATTTTATCTCTGTTTTCTACTATTTCAGGGTCTATTCCACCAACTTCAACAATTGCATCTTTATATTTTATTCTTTTAAATGGTGTTGAAAAATCTACTTCATACTCATCATATGGCAAAATTTTTGGAAGGTTTAATTTTTCAAAAATATAATCAAAAAGATCTTCAGTTAGTTTCATCAAATCTTCATAAGTATGATATGCCCAATAAAACTCAATCATTGTAAATTCTGGATTGTGAGTAGCATCCATACCTTCGTTTCTAAAATTTCTGTTTATTTCAAAAACAGCTTCAAAACCGCCTACAACTAATCTTTTTAGATAAAGTTCTGGTGCAATTCTTAGATATCTATCAACTCCTAATGCATGATGGTGAGTTACAAAAGGTCTTGCATTAGCACCACCTGGAATAGGATGCATCATAGGTGTTTCAACTTCTAAAAAACCATGTTTTTCAAAAAATTCTCTAATTAAACTTACAACTTTACTTCTTGTTCTAAAAATCTCTCTTGTTTTTGGATTCATTATCATATCAAGATATCTTTGTCTATATCTTAGCTCTTTATCTTGTAATCCATGATATTTTTCAGGAAGTGGTACTATTGCTTTTGTAACAAGATTTAATTTTTCAACATGAAGAGTTAACTCTCCAGTTTTTGTTACAAAAGGATATCCAAAGGCTTCAATAATATCACCAACTTCTATAAGCTTTTTAACTTTTTTAAACCACTCTTTGCCAAGGGCATCTTGATTAAAATATATTTGAACAATTCCAGTATCATCTTCTATTTTTGCAAATGCTGCTTTTCCCATTAATCTTAGAAATTTTATTCTTCCAATAAGAGTAACTTTTTGTGAATAATCTTTTTTCTCTTCTAAATCTTTAACATAATCAAATTTTTCTAAAAACTCTTTGTTTGTTATCTCTTTTTTGAAACCTGTACCATAAGGATTTACTCCAGATTCTCTTAGCTCTTTTGCTTTTTGAATTCTTAGTTGTTCATACTGATTATCAAAAATCAATCTCCATCCTTTTTAATTTATTTTGATTTATTTGATTCAAGTGAATTTGAAATTTTATTCTTTATCTCTTTTACAGCTTCACTTTGTGCTTTTTCTTTTATAATCTCTTTTAATTTTTCACTTTTTTCTTCAACCTTTTGAGTTATATCTTTTGGATTTAGCTTAATTATGTAACTGCCAGTTTTAATCATGTAAGGATAAAGAAAAGAGTTTTTTGTATATTTATCTACAGCTTTTTTTGTTGCTTCAATATTAGAAATAGCATAGGCAATTACTGAGAATATAAGAAATATTTTTGCAGCCCCAAAAGCAAATCCTGCAAGTCTATCAATAATTCCCATTCCGCTTGCGCTACTTAATTTTGCAAATAGTTTGCCAATAAAAACCATTGCAAGCCAAAATGCACCAAGTGTTAAAAGAAAACCTACAAAATTTAAAGCAGCAGGATTTTTTATAGAAAAGATGTTTTCACTAATAAATTTTCCAACAACATCTGAATAGTGTGAGCCAAAATATATACCCCCGATGATTCCTAAAAGGCCAAAAAACTCTTTTATAAAACCATCAATCAAGCCTTTTAAACCAAGTAAAATGATTATAATTCCAACTATAATATCAAAATATCCAAAGTTTTCCATTTATAAATCCTAAATATTTTTAAAGCGCAATTATACTATTTTTTATAAAAAGGTTAAAGGGTAAAAGAAATTTAGGCCAAAAATAAAAATTTGGCCTTTTAAATTTATAAAGCTTGTATAAGATTTTTTAATTCTTCAGGTCTATTAGAATACCTAAGAGCATCCTCTTTTGTTATCATATGATTTTTTAGAAGTTTTAATAATATTTGAGTTTGTGTTTGCATACCTGTTTGTTGTTGATTTAACTGCATTTGAGAATATATTTGGTGAGCTTTATTTTCTCTAATAAGGTTGGCAATAGCAGGAGTATTTATAAGAATTTCAAAAGTTGCAACTCTTCCTCCACCAATTTTTGGTATCAAAGCTTGAGAAATAACAGCTACTAAGCTTGTTGATAGCATTGCTCTAACCTGAGGCTGCTCATCTCCGCCAAATACATCAATAATTCTATTGACTGTTTGAGAAGCTGAGTTTGTGTGTAAAGTTCCAAGAACTAAGTGTCCGGTTTCAGCAGCAGTAAGTGCAGCTGCAATTGTTTCTTTGTCCCTCATCTCACCAATTAGAATAACATCTGGGTCTTCCCTCATTGCATATTTTAATGCTCTAGCAAAAGTTTTCGTATCTGTACCTATTTCTCTATGTGAAAATAGTGATTTGTCATTTTCATGAACAAATTCTACCGGGTCTTCTATAGTGATTATATGTTTTCTTTCATTATGGTTAATCTCATTTAAAAGCGCAGCTAATGTGGTAGATTTACCACTTCCTGTTGGACCAGTTACAAGAATGAGACCTTTTTCTCTTTTAATAATATTATAAAAAATTTCTGGAGCATTTATATCTTCTAAAGTTGGAATTTTTAATGGAATTATCCTAAATGCCGCTGCAATTTCTCCTAATGTATTATAATAGTTGGCCCTAAATCTTCCGACATCTGGAACCATTAATGCAAAATCAAGCTCACCTTCTTCTTCAAAAATCTTTTTTTGCTTATCTGTAATGATTCCATAACACATCTCTTCAATCTGTTTTCCATCAAGTTTTGGAAGATTTAGAGGAACAAGTTTTCCATCTATTCTTATTTGAGGTTCACTTCCACTTACAAGATGAAGATCTGATGCTTTGTATGCTACAACAGTTTTTAATAATTTTCTTATATCTAAATCTGCCATGAAATTTCCTTGATTATTCTATTATTTTTGGAACTATGAAAAAATTATCTTCTGATTTTGGAGCATTTTTTAATATTTTTTCTCCAATTTCACTTTGGCTTTTTGGAATATCTTTTCTAAATGGAGAACCACTCTCTAATGTTGAAAAAGTTGCCTCAAGATTTTCAACATCTAATTCATTAAGTATTTCAACAAAATCTAAAAATTTGTTTAACTCTTCTAAAATTTCGCTCTCCTTGGTTTCATCGATCTTTATTTGAGAAAGAGATTCTAATCTTTTGAGAAGTTTCTTATCTATTTGCATTTTAGCTCCTAATAATTTTGTAAGTGATGATTATTTTTGTCATTTTACCATAAAAATAATATCCTTTTTATATTTGATTTGATAATATACAAAACAAGATTTATTTTTTTTAAAGGGGTAGATATTGGGAACAAAAGAGAATATTGAATTTTTAAAAGAAGAGCTAAGTAGTGAAGAGAAGTTTTTAGAGCAGATTGTAAGAGCTGAAAAATTTTATAAAAAATATAAAAAGCAGTTAATAACTGTTTTGGTTGTTTTTATTGTAGGGATCATATCTTATGTAGGATATGATATAAAAAAAGATCACGATTTAAAAGTCTCAAATGAAGCATACATGAAACTTTTATCAAACCCTAAAGATTCTGAATCATTAAAAATATTAAAAGAGAAAAATCCTACGCTTTTTTATGTTTATCAGTTTAGAAAAGCTATAGAAAAAAATGATATAAAAAAACTTGAAGAGATAAGTTCAAAAAATATTCCAATAATATCAAATATTGCAAAATATCAAATTAGTGCATTAAAAAAAGATGAAAAGCTTCTTAATAGCTATACAATGGATCAAAAATCTTTATATAAAGATCTTGCACTTTTAGATGAAGCATATTTACTCTATACAAAAAGCAGAATTAAAGAGGCAAAAACAAAATTAAAAACTATCAATAAAGACTCTTTTGTTTATCCATATGCAAATTTTTTACTTCATTATGGATTAAAGGCTGAATAATGAAAAAAACTATTTTAATATTTTTGTTTATTTTATTTATATTTACAGGATGTAGTACAAAAAAATATTTTGAGCCTCAAGAGGTTGCTGGAAAAGTTGAGTTTGATGGAGAGCTTCCAGCAAAAATTGTAGATGTTACAAGAAATGGTGCAACTTTAGAAAATGGTCAAGTAATTACTCAAGATGGTTTATTAGATATTAAAATTCCAAAAAATTTTGAATTTATCGGAGAAGGGGATAATTATATAGTTGCTGCTCACAATTGCGGTGATTTAGTTGTTGTAGATAAAAAAAATAAAAAAATAGTCTATAAAAAACATTTTAATTTCAAAAGAGCAAGTTCTGCAAAAATAAAAGAGAATCTTTTAGCTTTAGTTTTTGATAACAATGAAATTATGCTTATAGATTTTAGAAATAACAAAACACTATTTAAATATAAATCAGACAAAATATATTCAGTAGATACAAAAATAGCCGAGCCATATTTTCTTGGAGATTTAATACTTTATCCGACTTTAGATGGAAAGATAATCATTGTAGATAAAAATGCTTATAAAGCTATCAGAACGATTATTGTAGGAACTGAGAAGTTTTTAAACAATATCATATTTTTAGATGTTATTGAAAATAGACTTGTAGCCGCCACTCCAAATAAAATTGTTTCAGTAAATCCGCAAAATATAAATTCATTAGATATTGAATTAAGTGATGTTTTATTTGTAAAAGATGCTATATATGTTTTGGCAAAAGATGGAAGAGTAATTTTGACTGATGCTGATTTGAATATCTTAAAAACAAGAAAATATCCTTTTGCTCACTTTACAGGAGCAATATATGGAGAGTATATCTATATAGTTGAAAAAGAGGGGTATTTAATTGCAACTGATCACTCTTTGGTTGTTTCAAATATTTTTGAATTGCCAAGCAGTATAGACAAATATCTATTTACCGCAAAAGACAAAATATTTTTTGACGATAAATATTTTCAGCTAAATAGATAATGAAAAAAATTGTTGAATTTTTTAAAACTAAAAATATACTATTTAAAAAATTGGATTTTTTTGATTTAAAAGAGATAGGAATTAAAAAAAGATATAAAATTTGTACCGGTGTTGATATAAAAAATAGATACACTATAATTTTTTATATTGATAGAAAAAGTAGACTTTTACAAAAAGATATATTATCAATTATTGAGATATTAAATAAAACAATATTACAAAACTCTCACAATTATAAAAATAGATTTTTAATAACATCAGCACCAATATGCTCTAAAGCTTTGAAACTTCTTGAAAATGAAAATTTCAAGGTTTATAATGCTTCTTTGTGATATTGGTAATAGTTATGCCCATCTATATGATTTTAAAAAGAGTTGGAGAGAAGAGATTGATTTTTTTTTAAAAAAATATAAAAACCATAAAATTTTTTATATAAGTGTAAATAATAGAATTACTCCTTATCTAAAAAACAGAAATTGGATTAATTTAGAAAAATATATAAATTTAAATACAAATTATAAGGGAATGGGTATAGATAGAAAAGCTGTATGCCTTGCAGTAGAGGATGGCGTTATTGTAGATGCAGGAAGTGCAATAACTGTTGATATTATGGAAAAAAAATTTCATAAAGGTGGATTTATAATACCTGGGTTTAAAGCCATAGAAAATGCATATATGAGTATTTCAGATAGATTAAAATATACGATAGATTTTAATGTTGATATAAATAAATTACCTTTAAAAACATCAGATGCTATTAGTTATGGAGCTATTAAACCTATTGTACTTTCAATAAAAGATGTTGCAAAAAATAAGAAGATTTTTTTTACGGGAGGAGATGGAGAGAAACTTTCAAAATATTTTGATGGGTCAATTTATGATGAAAATTTAGTTTTTAAGGGAATG
Organism: Nitrosophilus kaiyonis; assembly: GCF_027943725.1. Taxonomy (NCBI): domain Bacteria; kingdom Pseudomonadati; phylum Campylobacterota; class Epsilonproteobacteria; order Nautiliales; family Nitratiruptoraceae; genus Nitrosophilus; species Nitrosophilus kaiyonis. The sequence goes on from NZ_AP025696.1 coordinate 1,224,882, forward strand.
AAAAAAGCTTTAAAGGAAATAAAATGATAACTGTGGCTCTTCCTAAAGGCAGAATTGCAAAAGAGACTCTTTCAATTTTTGAAAAAATTTTTAATAAAGAGTTTAAATTTGGTGAGAGAAAGCTTATATTAGAAGATAAAGATTTTAGATTTTTACTTGTTAGAAATCAAGATGTTCCAACTTATGTATATCATCAAGCTGCAGATATTGGGGTTGTGGGTTTAGATGTTTTAGAAGAGCAAAAACTTGATTTAATAAGGCTACTTGATTTAAATATAGGAAAATGTAGTGTTTGCATTGGTATAAAAGAGGAAGAAAGTTTAGATTTTTCAAAACCAACAATCAAAGTTGCAACAAAAATGGTCAATATTGCAAGAGACTACTTTAGCAAAAATGCTATACCAGTAGAGATTATAAAACTTTATGGCTCAATTGAGCTTGCCCCATTAATTGGGTTAGCTGATATGATTGTTGATATTGTTGAAACAGGTGAGACAATGAGACAAAATGGATTAAAGCCTGCTTTAACTATTATGGAATCAAGTGCTCATTTAATAGCTAATAAAAATAGTTTCTTTTCAAAAAAAGATGAGATTTTATCCCTTTATGAAAAAATAGAGAAAGAGATAAAAAGTGAGTCTTGATTTATATGCAATAATAGAGCCATATTTGGGGTTTGATGAAGAAAAAGAGTTTTTACATGATATCTATTTGGAAAAACTCAAACATTTAAATGCTAAAAAAGTTTTGGATATTGGATGTGGCAGTGGCTCTTTTTTACTAAAAGCCAAAAAAAATGGTATTGATATAGAAGGAATTGATTTAAGCAAAGAGATGGTAAAAAGAGCACTTGAAAAAGGTGTGTCTGCTAAAGCAATAGATTTATGCAAATTGGAAAAGAAATATGATGCTGCAGTAGCTATATTTGATGTTTTAAACTATTTAGACAAAAAAGAGATAAAAAGATTTTTAAAATGTGTCGATAATGTTTTAGTCGATGGTGGTTATTTTATCTGTGATATAAATACGCTTTATGGTTTCAAAGAGGTTGCTCAAGGAGTTATAGCAATAGATAAAGAAGATAGATATATTGTATTGGATGCAGAGTTCGAAAAGAATATTTTATTAACTAAAATTGATTATTTTGAAAAAGTTGAAAATTGCTATAAAAAATATAGTGGATTTATAAAACAGTATTACCATGAAATTGACCAGTTAAAAGAAGTTAAAAATCTTAAAATTGTTGACATTGATTTTGTTGCTCTTTATTCAGATATATCAGATAAAGCAATTTTAATATATAAAAAGGGAAAAATTTAATGGGCCTTTTTGGTTTTGGTAAAAATGGTAAGAAAAAAGATAACAAAAAAGAAAAAAAGATAATTTTTTTAAGTAAAAGAGATGCAGATAGATATCATGTTGAAAATCTTAATGTAAAAGGGATTGGAAAAGTATTAGATATTTCAAAAAATGGTGTAGCTGTAAAAAAAGATGAGATAGAAGAGGTTAAAAAAGAGAGTTTAGATATAAAGTTAGAAGGCCAAGAAGTCAAAGCCTCTTTAAAAAGAGAGACTCTTAAAGAAGTTGGTTTTAAATTTGAAGATGAAATTGAGACAGAAGAGATTATTAAAACTCATCTTAAAAAACCAAAAAAATATAGTTTTAAAACGATTCAAAATTTATCATTAGAAGATATTGAAAATGATGAAAATATAGAGAAAATAAAAGCAGTTATTAACCTTATGCTCGAACTTGATGATCCAAATACAAATGTTGAAAAATTTAATTCTCATATAGAAGCGCTTTCTGAACTAGAAAGGAGGATTATAAAAAAGGCAAATTCAGTTGAAAGTGCATCTAAGTCTGAAATTAAAAATGTAACAACTGCAATTACTAGGTTAGGATTTGAGGAGGTTAAAAATATTGTTTATGATTATATAAATGAGAAGATTTCGCTTAAAAATATAAATTTTTCAAATTTTGAAAATTATGAATTTTATAATATATTAAAAACATCTTTTTTTAAAAAGATTGCACCTCTTTTTTCTTTCAGAGATTTAAGAAGCGAAGGTAGATCACTTTTAGCAACCGAAACCTTAGGTATAGAGTTTCTTATAGAAAAAAATGAAAATGATTTTAAAAATATATATAAATCACCAAAACATTTATATAGCATATATTCTAGAATTTATGAAAAAATACATTTTGGTATGGATTTTCTAGATATAAATAAAGACTATTTTTTAAATAGATTAGGATTATTTAAATATCTATATGATGGATATATATTAGCTCATATAAATAGACATCCATATTATGAATTATCAAATAACAACAGTATAACTTTAAGTTCTAGAAAAATGAGATTTTCTTATATAGCATATTTAACGTTTTTGGCTTTAGAATTTGTATTATCAAAAGATAAAAAAAGTGGAGCGATACTCTTAAATAGATTAAAAAGATTAGGATTTGATAACAGTAAGGCACTATCCTTTTTGAATGAAACAATATATGAAGCAAATGATTTATTGGAGCATTTTGGTATAAAAAATAGAATCAATACTGTATCATATCCAACGATAAATATTAATATGGAAAAGATGTTTGGTAAAGAGTTGCATTTAACAACATATATGGAAAAAATGGAACTTGTATCAAAAGATGTAAATAGAGTGGCTTTGAGATATGAGGATCAATTTTATGCACTTTTTTTACTAAGCGAAACATTAAATTCTTATGAGTTTGAATTTAATGAAATGCCTTTTTGTTTTATTCCATGTGAAAATTTAAAAGATGAAGATCTTAAAATAGATATGTTTAATGGATTTGATATTTTAATATTTAAAAATATTGATAAACTTTCAAAAGATTTATATGAAGATTTTTTTAAAATTTGGAGAGATTTTGAAGGAAAAGTTTTCGTAACATATAGTGCATATAGTATGATTGACTTTAATAATAAAGTCTTACATGATAAAATAAAAATTTATGTTATTGATATTCCATCATATTATGATAATGATTATATATATAAAATGATGTTAAAAACCACTTGTTCTGAAATTAATAAAGAGTTAGATTCTGGAATATGTAAAGTTGAAGATTATTTGAGTGAAATCATCACTATGGATTCAGTGATAATAAAAAGCATAGAGAACTTTTGTAAAACTTAAGGGAGGAAAAACTCTCCCTTTTAAATTAAAATAGAGGTTTTATCTCATCAAATGGATTTGCAATAACTCTTTTTCTATCTACTATATATGGAACTAACGCAGCATGTCTTGCTCTTTTAATTGCCTCTTCAACCATCTCTTGATGTTTTTTACAGTTTCCTGTTAATCTTCTTGGCATAATTTTATATCTCTCACTTAGACTTGGTTTAATAAGTTCTAAATCTTTATAATCTATAAAAGTTACTTTTGCTTCGCAATATTTACAATATCTTTTTTTAAATTTTCTTTTTTCTGCCATAATCTTCTCCTAACTAAAATGGTATTTCATCATCTTCGATATCGATTTCAGGAATCTCTTCTTTTACGCTTGGTGCTTGATAATCTTGGGTTGGTTTACTATTTTGTTGATAACTGTTTTGAGGCTGATAGTTTGATGGAGTCTCTCCTCTATCAATCATCTGTAGATTATCAACTGCAATAGAGTGTTTGCTTCTCTTCTGTCCACTCTGATCTACCCATTGTTCAAAAACAAGTCTTCCCTCAATCAATATTTTTCTTCCCTTTTTTAGGTATTGATTAGCAATTTCAGCCGCTCTACCAAAAAGGGTAATATCAATAAAACAGGTTTCCTCTTTTTGTTCCCCTGTTTGAGTTTTATATCTTCTATTTGTAGCTATTGCAGATTTTGCAATCGCCATTCCGTTTTGTGTATATCTTAGCTCTATATCTCTTGTAAGATTTCCGAGCATTATAACTCTGTTATACATAATTTTATCCTATTAACTAGCTGCCTCTTGTGTTTTTTGAGAATGTTTTTGTGCTCTTTGAACCATCTTTTCCCAAGCAGCTATATCTTTTTTTGTTTCATATTTTACAGTTAAAAATCTAATAACATCTTCTGTGATTCTATAAATTCTCTCAAGTTCTAAAACTGTAGTTGAAGGTGCTTTGAAATAGATCACATAATAGTGGCCTCTTTCATATTTTTGAATTGGATAAGCAAGTTTTCTTACTCCAAAATCCTCATAGGCAACAATTTCGCCACCATTTTTTTCAATAACTTCTTTTATGAAGTTAAATCTTGCCTGACTCTCTTCTTCAGTTAGAGTAGGCTTTAACACAAAAAGTGTCTCGTAATGTCTCATCTTTTCTCCTTTTGGCTATTTTAGGGCATATACCCATTTATCCGAGTTGAACCCGGAAAGGCTATCTTAGACTTCTCTAAAATAGAGGCTGATGTTATCATATTAAAGCTTGAATTTTTATTAAAGATGAAAATAAATAACTTTTTCTATCAATATCTGTTTTTGTTTTAAGATAAAGTTCGCTATTTTGTAACTCTTTAAAAAGGTTTAAAAAATCTCTCTCTTTTAATTTCATTGCAAGAGCAACTCTTTGTTTTTCAATTTGTGGAGGAAGTTTATATCCAAGAACCTCTTTTGAATCAAAAAAACCGTTTATCTTTATAAATGAGTGAAACATAAAAAGCTGTTGTAAGAAATTTTCAAATCCAAGCAAAATTTTTAACTCATTTATATCTTCATATTCTAAATTTTTTAAAATTTCATTGATAGGTTTTTTTTCTAAAAGATATATATAAAATTTTTCAAGATTTAAAGGAGTAAGAGAATAAGCAAGCTCATCTATCTCTTTATTTCCAACATTTTTTGTAAGTATAGAGATTTTTTCAAGCTCTTTTTTTGCAAGTTCTAAATTTAAATCCAAAGACAAAAGAAGATGATTTATAGAAAACTCATCTATTTGAATACCTTTTTGTTTTGCAAAATTTGAAATTATCTCTTTTGCTTCATAAAGAGTTGGTTTAAAAAATCTAACAAAATCTGCTTGTTTATTTTTTGAAAAAGATTTTGATATTTTTTTTGCATCTCTTGAATAAAGTTCATATATAAAAAAGCTATTTTGATTTTTTATGCATAAATCTATAAGGATATCCATCTCTTTTTTTGCAATCTCTTTATCATGTTTTATAATCAAAAGGTTGATATCTCCAAAAAGAGAGGATTGTGAGAGATAATTTTTAGCCCCTTCAAAATTGTATTCATCAAAATAGTATATAAGTCTATTATCTTTTTGAGGATCAATAATATCAGCTATTTTTTTAGAATATTCATTTATATAATATGGCTCTTCTCCATATAAAAGAGTGGATTTTAAATTAAAGCCTTTATTTAAAAGCTCATCAAGGGCTTTTTTGTACATTTTTTTCCTTTAACATTGGACATTAGACATTAAACATTTGACATTAGGGATTAGTGTTAGGTGTAAGTTTTGAGTTTATAATTATCATTAATTTATGCCAATAACTTAATATCTAATGACTAATGACTATTTACTCATCACTAAACCTTACAATTTTACCAATAATTTTAGTGGTTGCAATATTTACATCTACTATCTCAATATAAACTTTATCAAAAAGTTCAACTCTATCTCTATCTTTTGGTAAAAATACTCTTGCTCCAAAAATCTCATCTTCAATAACTGCTATTGGTGTAGATTCAGGATCAGTAATAAGAGCAAAAAACTCTTTTCCTATATTTTCTTTTGCCCATCTTGCAAACTTTCTATCCATAAAATCCCATTCAACTTTTGCAGCTTCTCTTTCTAATTCACTAATTTTGACTGTCAATGGTTCAATATTTCTTAAAATGAAATCAACTTTTTTCTTATCGTTTTTTAAAATAGCTTTTAATAATCTATGAAGTGTTAAATCTGAATATCTTCTAATAGGCGAAGTAAAATGGGTATAAGCTTCAAAACCTAAGCCAAAATGTCCAATATTTTCAGCAGTATAGGCTGCCTGTTTTTGTGTTCTTATAAGAAGTTTATCTACATGTTTTTCTATACCTTTTTCACGAGCCTGTTTTTGTATAGATAAAAAGAGAGAGTGTATAGATTTAAACTCTTTTGCAAAAATTCCTATTGTTGCAAGTTCGTTTAAAAGCTCTTCAATTTTTTCTAAGCTTGGCTCTTCATGTGTTCTAAATATTCCATATTCAAATCTTTTAGCTGTTGCTTTATTTGCTAAAAGCATACAATCTTCTATTAATGCATGGCTTGGAGTCTCTTCTTCTAAATGTGTAGCTTTTAAATTTTGATTGCTATCTAATTCTATTCTAATTTCTGGATTTTTAAACTCAAATCCTTTTTGCAGTCTTTTTTCTCTGAGTTTTTTTGTAACCTCATATAAAGGCAATAAATATTCTAAAATCTCTTTATCTATCTCATCTATATTTTCAAACTTTCCTTCAATAAATTCATCTACTCTATCATAGCTATATTTTCTTCTAGATTTTATTATCGCATCAAAGATTTCCTCTTTTTTTGGCTCTAAATTTTCATCAAGTTCTATTTTACAAACAAAAGCTAGTCTTAAAACATCAGGTTTTAATGAACAAATTCCTTCACTTAAAGCTCTTGGAAGCATCGGAATAGATTTATGAGGAAAATAGATAGAAAATCCTCTCTCTTTTGCCTCTTGATCGATAGGACCATACATAGCAACATATTCGCTTACATCTGCAATAGCTACATATAAAATATTTTTTTCTTTATCAAAATAGACTGCATCATCATGATCTTTTGCAGTAATAGGGTCAATTGTACAAAAAGGCAGATGTGTTAAATCAACCCTTTCTGGATATAAAGATGGATCAATATAATCTGGATGTGCTTTTGCTTCAAGCTCAGCCTCAGGGCTAAAATCTTCTTTTTTATTAAATAGAGCTAAAGAGATTTTTTCATCCACTTTTGGATCATCTAAAACACCAAGTATTTCAGTTATTATTTGGTTTTCATTATCAATTTTTGCAACTGTTTGGTCTGGCAATTTTTTAAGAGATTTTTTTGTTGCTTTTACTGCTAATGGAAGAAGGGTTTTAATATTTAAGAACATCATCTTTTCTTTATCAAAAACACCAACACTAAATCTAAATGCTTTTTGAACAATAAAAACAACTTTTGCAGATGGTCTCTTTTTTGCTTGGAAGATTCTTCTTGCAATAACTAAATCGCCTTTGCTTGCTCCATTTAAATGTTCAGGCTCAATTAATAAATCTTTTGCTTTTATACCAATTTGTTCTAAAAAACCTGTTCCTTTTTTTGATATATCTATTTTTCCTACTCTATATTTGGAGCCGATTTTTAAAACTTTTCCATCATCTTTTACAATTTTTAGTTTGATAAGTTCATCAACAAGAGGCCAATCATCTCTTGCTATATCTTTTTTTAAAACTCCTTTTAAAAGTTTTATCATTAACTCTTTCATATTTTACATTTTCCTTAATTTTTATTTAATTATATCAAACATTATAGTTTTAGTCTATTTTTACCAAACTTTAGATAGAATTGGCAAAAATTTTTTAAAAGGAATTAAAATGGCATTGAATATCTATTATGATAAAGATTGCGATTTAAATATAATTAAAAGCAAAAAAGTGGCGATTATTGGTTTTGGAAGCCAAGGTCATGCTCATGCAGAAAATTTAAGAGATAGCGGTGTTGATGTAAAGATAGGCCTTTATAGAGGTGGTAGAAGCTGGAAAAAAGCTGAGGCTAAAGGGTTTGATGTATTAGATGTAAGCGATGCAGCTAAATGGGCTGATGTTGTTATGGTTTTGATTCCTGATGAGATTCAAGCTGAGGTTTATAAGGCTGATATTGAGCCATATCTTGAGGCTGGAAATGCTTTGGCATTTGGACATGGATTTAATATACATTTTGGACAAATCATTCCAAAACCTGAAATTGATGTTATTATGGTTGCTCCAAAAGCACCTGGCCATACAGTTAGAAGCGAATTTGTAAGAGGTGGCGGGATACCTGATTTGATTGCTATATATCAAGATGCAACTGGAAGTGCAAAAGATTTAGCTCTTAGTTATGCAAGTGCTATTGGTGGTGGAAGAACAGGTATAATTGAGACAACTTTCAAAGATGAGACTGAGACCGATCTTTTTGGTGAACAAGCGGTTCTTTGTGGTGGTGTTACTGCACTTGTTCAAGCTGGTTTTGAAACATTAACTGAAGCTGGATATGCACCAGAAATGGCATATTTTGAGTGTTTGCATGAGTTGAAATTGATTGTTGATTTAATGTATGAAGGTGGTATAGCGAATATGAGATACTCTATCTCAAATACTGCTGAATATGGAGATTATGTAAGTGGACCAAGAGTAATAAATGAAGAGTCTAAAAAAGCTATGAAAGAGATTTTAGCTGAGATTCAAAATGGAAAATTTGCAAAAGATTTTATCCTTGAAAGACATGCTGGATATGCAAGAATGCATGCTGAAAGAAACAGAATGAAAGAGTCTTTAATTGAAAAAACTGGCGAAAAACTAAGAGCTATGATGCCTTGGATAACAGCAAATAAAATTGTAGACCAAGAAACAAACTAACAAAGAGCTTTTGCTCTTTGTAAAGAGTATAAATTGACAAAAAGAAAAAAAAGAACTAAGAAATCTTCGAAAAAAAGTCAAAAAAAACTGCTATTTATCTTCCTTATTGCTTTAGTTGTAATAGCATCAGGTATTAGTGGATATGTTTTTTTCAAAAAAGGATATGAGAAAGGATATCAAAAAGCCTCTTTAATTGCTCAAAATAAAATCAAACAGATAAAAAAAGAGGAAAAAAAGGCTTTACAAAAGCATTTAAAAGAGTATATGTCTGAGATTAAAGATTATATGCACAACAAAATTAAAGAGACAAAAGAAAAGATTATTATTCAAAAGAAAAAATACGATAAAAAACCAAAACTTGCAATAATAATTGATGATGTTGCTTTTAAATATCAAGTTGATGAATTAAAATCTTTAAATATTCCTATAAACTTATCTTTTTTCCCGCCTAATAAAAGGCATCCAAATACTCCAATTTATGCAAAAAACTTTAAGATTTATATGATACATCTTCCTTTAGAGGCTAAAAATTTTAAGACACCAGAGCCTTTTACATTAAATATCAACTCTTCGCAAGAAGAAATAGAAAATAGAATTAGAAAAATCAGAGAGTGGTTTCCAAATGCAAAATATATAAATAATCATACTGGAAGTGCATTTACAAGTAATTATGAAGCTATGGATAGATTAATTAATGTATTAAATAGATACCAGTTTAGATTTTTAGATAGTAGAACAACTCCTGATACTAAAGTTGCAGAAGTTGAAAAAAAATATGGAATAAAATATTTAGCAAGAGATATATTTTTAGATAATGAACAAAATGTTAAATATATAAAAAATCAGCTAAAAAAAGCAGTGGCTATTGCAAAAAAAAGAGGATTTGCTATAGCTATAGGACATCCACATCCAAAAACTATAGAGGCTTTAAGAGAATCTAAAGATATTTTAAAAGATGTTAAGTTAGTATATATTAATGAGCTTGATAAGGTGAATTAGAAAACAATTATTAAGTGGAAGAGGGGCATAGCGGGATAGTAGAAAAGCGGTGAAGGAGTGAAGCGGGGAAGCTGTGAAGAGAAAAATTTACTAATTTCCAATGACTAATGTCCAATTAAATTCACAAAAGGCATAATATGCAAAAACTTTCCATTGCTGTTGGTATATCTTTGCTTTTTTTTGCATTTAGTTCTTATATTTTTGATCCAATTCAAGCAAGACTTATTGGTACAGTTGCTTTTTTAGTGGTACTTTGGACAAATGAGGGATTGCCCCTTGGTGTTGTATCTTTACTTCCAATAATTTTATTTCCAACATTAGGAATAGTTGATATAAAAACTGTTACTCCTAACTATTCAAAGTCAATAATATTTCTATTTATAGGTGGTTTTTTACTTGCTATGGCTATGCAAAAAACATTTTTACATGAAAGATTAGCAAAAAAATTGTTATCAATTTTTCCAAATACACCTAAGGGAATAATATATTCATTGGCTATAACTTCAGCAGTTTTAAGTTCATTTTTATCAAATACAACTGTAACCCTTATGATGATGCCGATTGCTCTTTTTTTAACACAAAATAAAAAGTTAAAAGTTAGATTTTTAATTGCTACTGCTTATGGAGCAAGTATAGGAGGTATTTTTACACCAATTGGTACACCACCAAATTTAATACTGCTTGGATTTTTAGAAGATATTAAATTAACATCTCCAACATTTTTAGAATGGATGATGTTAACTTTTCCTGTTGTTGCTTCTATGCTTTATATAGTTCCTTATATTTTATCAAAAAGTGTAAAAGATGAATTGCTTGAAGCAAAACTTATTGAGAAGTTTCCTCCAATGAGTAGCGATCAAAAAAAACTCTCAATAATTTTAATCTCTTTAGTTGTTTTACTTATAATAAATGCACCTATTAAACCATTTTATAATGGTTTAGGGTTAAATGAAAAGATTATTCTTTTAGCTTTTGGACTGATACTTTTTTTACCAAATATTTCTATATTAAAATGGGAAGATTTCAAAGATATGCCCTATGAGATAATTTTTCTTTTTGGTGCAGGTTTTAGTATAGCATCAGCATTTATTAAAACTGGCCTTGCATCAGCACTAGCTGGATATTTTTCATATTTTGCTAGTTTTCCATTTATTGTGATTTTATTTTTAATTGCACTTTTTGTTTCATTTTCTACAGAGATTACAAGTAATACTGCATTAACATCAATAGCCCTTCCTATTTTTTATGAATTTGCTAAAAATAGTGGATTTAATATTGAAATTACTCTTTTTATAGCTACAATTGCTGCAAGTTATGCTTTTATGTTGCCTATTGCAACACCTCCTAATGCAATTATAATGTCAAGTAGGGTCATAAAAATAAAAGAGATGGCAAAAATTGGATTTTTGATAAATTTTATAGGTGTTGCTATAGTATCTATTGTAGCAATTGTTTTTTGGAATAACTATTTTTGAGAAAAGGTGAGTGGTTGAGTAAGTTGAGTAGGGTGAGTTAGAAAGTGAGATAGTAAGAGAGTGGAATAGGGGCATAGCGGGAAAGTAGATGAGCAGTGAAAAAGTGAAGTGGGGAAGCCATGAAGTGGGATAGTGGAATAGAGTTAAGAGCTAAGATTTAAGAGTTAAGAATTAAAAATTAAATGAGTAAGTTTAGTAGTGCACTTAGTACTTAGCTCTTAATACTTAGCTCTAATTCCCAATTCCTAATGTCTAATGTCCAATGTCAAAACAAAGGCAACCTTTGAATATTATCAATAAGAATGATATAAAAGAGTTAAAAGATTTAAAATTTGAAAAGCTTTATTATATTGGAAATAAAGAGTTATTAAAAAGGCCAAAAATATCAATTGTTGGATCAAGAAAAGCATTAAACTATTCAAAAGAGTTTGCTTTTAAGATTGCAAGAGAGTTTGCAAAAAGAGGTTATGTTGTTGTAAGCGGAGCTGCTATGGGAATAGATGCAGCAGCTCATAGAGGCGCAGGCAGTGAAAATACCATCGCTGTTGTGGCAAATGGGCTTGATATAAAATATCCTGCAGTAAATAGAGAGCTTATAATAGATATTGAAAAAAATGGTCTAGTGCTTAGTCAATTTGATTATGGATTTAAGCAAACACCATGGAGTTTTGTTATTAGAAATGAGATAGTTGTAGCTTTAGGAGAGATTTTAATTGTATGTGAGGCAGAAGTGAATAGTGGTTCTATGAGAAGTGTTGAGTATGCATTAAGAATGAACAAAAATATATATGTTTTGCCTCATAGATTAAATTCAAGCAGTGGAACTAACTATCTTTTAAAAAAATCTCTTGCCAAGCCAATATATGATATTGAAGAGTTTGCAAATAGTTTTAAAAATATTGAAGAGAAAAAGGATGATTTTATTGAATATTTAAAGACCTCTCCATTATATGAAGATGCAGTTAAAAAATATAAAGAAAAAATTTTTGAAGCAGAAATCTTGGGTGAGATAGAGATAGTAAATATGAGAATTATCTATAAAGGTTAGGCTTGAGATTTTTATTTATAATTATTTTTCTTTTTTGGGGATGTGAGTATAAAAAAGAGTCTTTTAAGCCAGTAATAATAGAAAAAAATTTTTGTGTTAGTGATATAAAATCATTATCAAGAATTTATGATAAGCTTGATTATAGATTGGATAATGAAAAAATTCCTAATATTTTTATTAAAGATTTTTCAAAAATTTGGTCAAGAAAAGATGGAATCGAGTTAAAAACAAAAAAGATTATTTTCATAAAAACTATCTTACCAGCAGTTTTAAGAGCCAATGAAAAAATTAAAAAAGAGAGAGAAAAATTTCTTTCAATATATCAAAAATTTCCAAATATAAGTGATGAAGAAAAAAAATATATAGTTTTTCTTGCAGAAAAATATAGATGTAAAAATCCACAAAATATATCTTATGCAATAATGAATGAACTTAATAAAAAAATTGATACCATTCCTGTTTCCATAGCTGTAGCTCAGGCTGTAATTGAAAGTGGATGGGGTGATTCAAGATTTATAAAAGAGGGAAATGCATTTTTTGGACAGTGGATTTTTTCAAAAAATGGGATTTTGCCAAAAAAAGTAAGATATGAGTTGGGAGAGTATAGTATAAAAAGATTTGAAAGTATTGATGATTCGGTTGAAGCGTATATGCTTAATTTAAATAGGCTATTTTTTTATAAAGATTTTAGAGAGAAAAGATATCAGTTAAAAAATGACAATAAAAAAATAGATGGATTAAAATTGATAGATTATTTAAAGATGTATTCTGAAAGAAGAGAGAAATATGTAAAAGATTTAAAAAAAGTGATTATTTCAAACAGTCTTTTAAATCTTGAAAATAAAAAACTTCAAGCAAAGCCATATATATTTTTAAAATATTGTGAAAATGTTACTTTATAGTATCAAAAAAATAGATTTTAAAAATAGTGATAAATATAAATTAATATATATAAATGGCAGATTTTTTTCAAATATGGACAGTTCCAAACATTTAACATTTTTAAATATATTAAAATGGAAAATCAAAAGTTTTGATTTATTTGATTTTTCTTCACAAAAAAGTTGTCTTGAAATAGACAAAAATTTAAAATCGTTAAATGATGAAAAAGATAAAATAGTTTGGCTCACACATTCAACTATTTATATTAAAGTTAATAAAAAAGATATCTTAATTGATCCAGTATTTGAAGATTTTATCGGTTATAAAAGGTATGTAAAATCTCCATATCGATATGATGATTTTAAAAATATAGATATTGTTTTAGTTTCACATTCACATTATGATCATTGTGATAAAAGATCACTTAAAAATCTCTTTATAAAATTTAATCCTTTATTTGTATTACCAAAATTTTTAAATATATTGCCAGATAAAGTAAAAAAAGTAGATCTTTTATGGTTTGAATCTGTTAATTTTGAAAATTTTAAAATTGTTTTTCTTCCTTCTTATCACTGGCGTAGAAGAGGGCTATTTGATAAAAATCGATCACTTTGGGGAAGTTTTTTAATAGATACTGGAAAAATTACAATTTACTTTGCAGGAGATAGTGGTTACAATACCCATTTTAAAGATATTGGAGAAAATTTTAATATTGATATTGCTATTTTGCCAATTGGAGCGTATAAGCCATCTTTTATTATGAGACCTAGCCATTTAAATCCAAAAGAGGCGCTTTTGGCTTTTAAGGATTTAAATGCTAAACTATTTATTCCTGTGCATTATGGGACTTTTAAACTATCAGATGAGCCATTATGTGAACCAATTGAAGTTTTGAAAAAAATAGCTAAAGATGAAAAAATTAAAGTATTAAATCCAGGAGAAATTTTTTATTTGGAGGAAATATGGAAAAAATAGCTCTTGGAAAATATGCAAAAATGAATAGATTAAGTAGAGCAGAGGTCATAAAACTTATTGTTACTAAAAAATTAAAAAGTGAAGAGATAATCGAAAATGGAAGAAAAAAGATATATATATTGATAGATGATAGTGATTATAAAAAATATAATTCAACCAAAAAAGATATAATAAAAGAGTTTTTAAATAAAAACTTTGATTCTTTTAGTGGTGATTTAGAAGAATTGAAAAAAAGAGATTTCAAAATATTAAAAATATTTAAAGATAAGGATAACTATTTTGCTATTATCGATGTAAATGGGGAGTTGAATTTACTAAAAATTTATGAAAAAGAGGAAAAATTTTATCTTAATTTTTTAAAAAGATTTAAGTAAATGTTTCTATTTATTATCAATCTTGATTATAATCAAATTTTAGTTTAATTTTTTTAGATATTATCCCTTAAAAAAATAGGCTTTAATATGAAAAAATTTTTGATTTTATTGATTGCTCTATTTTTATATTCTCAAGATTTTACACCTAGCAAAGTATGTAAAGGTTGCCATCCTGTAATTTATAAAGAGTATAAAAACTCTATGCATTTTAAATCAACAATATTTAGAGATGAAATACATAAAAAAGTTTTTATAAAACATCCTTTATATAAAAAAAACTCTTATAAATGTGCAAAATGCCATTCTCCTACCGATAAGACTCTTTTAAAAAATATTGCCTTACATAAAAAAGCTCTTCCAGATATAAAAAGTATAGGTCAAAAAGAGGCAATTTCATGTGCCTATTGCCATAGAATAAAAAATATTGAAAAACATGCAAAAATGAATAAAAATATAATAAATGAAAAAGGTAAATATTTTTATGCGTATGATGAAAATATTAAAGGAGTAAAAAAATATAAAATAAAAAGCGGCATTTTTAATACAATAGAAGGCTCACCTTTCCATATTATAGATGGAAAAAATGAGATTTATAAAAATGGTAAGGTTTGTATGGGTTGCCATTCACATAAACAAAATTCTCATGGTTTAGAAGTATGTAAAACTGATTATGATAATAAAAGCAAAAAAAACTGTATAGATTGTCATATGCCAAAAATTTTAGGAAGTTTTGTAAACCATAAAGATACAAAAACTCATAGATATCATGGTTTTGCAGGAATTTTTAATAATCCAGAATATTTAAAAAAATATATAGAAGTTAAAGTAGTAAATAGGTCTCCTCTTATTATAAGAGTTAAAAATAAAACATCACATAATCTTTTGTTGCATCCTTTGAGAGTATTGGCTTTAAAAGTTTATATATATGAAAAAGAAAAATTAGTAAAAATTTTAGAAGAAAGATTTTTTAAACAGTTTGGAAAAGATGGTAAAAAAGCCGCAATATGGGAAGCTAACGAAGTTTTGAAAGATAATACTATTAAAGCAAATAAGACAAAAGATATAAATTTTTTAATAGATTCAAAAAACAGGAAAATAAAAATAGAGTTAGGATTTTATGTAGTCAATCCAAAAATAGCAAAAAAACTAAGACTGAATAGATTTTCAAAATTTAAGATATTAAAAATAATAGAATTATAAAAACATTACAGCCCCAGTTTAGGGCTGCTTTTAATTAGCTATTTGAATCAGCTTTTATATATTCTGGTTTAATTGTCTCTTTTTCACCATCTTCAAACCAGTATGGATTTACATATTCGCTTGCGTAACTTATTGCTGCAAATGCCAATAAAGCTAAAGTTAACTTTTTCATTTTTACTCCTTTTTTTTGAATATGAGAATTATACTCATTTTTACTTAAATAAGACTTATTTTATCCTATTTAAATTTTTAATCTATATTTTAGTAAAATTTAAAAAATTTTAAAGGAAGTAAATGAGTTTTTACAAAAAAGTTTTTACATACACTTTGGCAATACTTTTACTTATGATTGCTTGGAGGCTAATTCCTTTTTTAGAGATAGCTATAAGTGCTCAGCCTAAACCAGTTACGCCAAGAGGTGAATTAAGCCCAATTGAAAAAACAAATATAGAGATTTTTGAAAAAAGCAAAGATAGTGTTGTTTATATTTCTACATTAGAGCAAGTTGTAGATCTTTGGAGTTTAAGTGTTTTTAATATCCCAAAAGGAACAGGTAGCGGCTTTGTTTGGGATAAATTTGGTCATATTGTAACAAATTTTCATGTAATTGAAGGGGCAAGTGAGGCAAGAGTTAGGCTTAGCAATGGACAAGATTACAAGGCTATTCTAATTGGAGCCGATCCATCTCATGATTTAGCTGTTTTGAAAATAAATCCTGTCCCAGGCGTTATGAAACCTATAATTATAGGTACTTCTAAAGATTTAAAAGTAGGGCAACTTGTATATGCTATTGGAAATCCTTTTGGTCTTGATTGGACAATGACAAGTGGAATCATATCTGCTCTTGATAGAGTTATTGATGAAGAAAATGGTGCAAAAATAAAGCATGCAATTCAAACAGATGCTGCCATCAATCCTGGCAATTCTGGAGGACCTCTTCTTGATAGTGCAGGAAGAGTGATTGGAGTAAATACTGCAATTTATAGTCCAAGTGGAGCATATGCTGGCATAGGCTTTGCTATACCGATAGATTTAGTAAATAAAGTTGTATCTCAGTTAATAGCCTATGGAAGATATAAAAGGGCAGATATTGGAATAGAGAGTGATGATAGAATCAATAGACTTTTAAAAAAGAGATTTAATATAGAAGGCGTTGCAATACTTGGTATAAAACCAGGAAGTAGTGCTTATGAAGCAGGTTTAATCCCAGCAAAAATATATCCAGATGGTAGAATCATTTTTGGAGACATTATCATAGAAGCTGATGGTAAAAAGGTTGCCTCTTTAAAAGATTTAGATGAGATTTTAGAAGAAAAAAATATAGGAGATACAATTATCTTAACAGTAAAAAGAGGGGAAAAAGTTTTAAAAATATCCGTTATTTTAAAATAGAGAGATATAAAATCTCTCTATTTTAGTTTAAATTGATCTATAAATTCTTGAATATCTTCATATAGTGCTTGAAGATCCTCTTCATGCTCCACCTCATCAGCCAAAATTTGGCTTACAATATCATATGTAACTATATCTTTTCCTTGTGTGATTTCAGCAATTTTGCTATAAACATCTATAGCACACTGTTCTCCCTTAATAGCTTGTTCTAAAACTTTTAAAACATCTGGATTTGTTGGCGCTTCATAGGCACAATTTGCATATGTAAACCAATCTTTTGGATGAATCAGTGGCTCGCCTCCAAGCTGTAAAATACGATCAGCTACCATTGTTGCATGTCTTAGTTCATCTGCCGCATGTTGATTTAGCTCAGCTACTACGCCATCTTTCATAATTCCTTTTACAACTTTTGCTTCAATAAAATATTGATAATATGCAAGCCACTCATCAGCATACGCTTTATTTAATAAAGCTATAACCTCATCTGCCTCAATACCTTTTAATATACTTATCCCTTTTCTTGCCATTTTTTATCCTTTCGTTACGTCTTCACATTTTTTCTTAAAATATTCACTATCAGCTTTACAAAGTGGGCAGTTTTTAGGTGGTTTTTTTCCTCTATGCACATGACCGCACACTTCGCATACCCACTCTTCTTCCTCTTCACTATTAAAAAATCCTTCAGCTTCCAAAGCTTCTATTAACTCTCTATACTCTTTTTCATGTTCAACTTCTACTTTTCCTATAGCTTTAAGCATTCTGGCAATCTCATTTAACCCTTCCTCTTTTGCTATTTTAGCAAAGTTAGGATACATAATCTCATGTTCATATTTTTCACCCTCGGCTGCATATTCAAGATTTTTTCTTGTAGTATCAAGTTCAACATTATTAACAAGTTTGTTATAGGCTTTAAATTCAGCCATTGCATGATATTTCTCATTATCCGCTGCTTCTTGAAAAAATCTTGCAATTCTGTGATAACCCTCTTCAAATGCGATTTGAGCAAAAAACTCATATTTGTTTCTTGCCATAGATTCACCTGCAAAAGCTTTCATTAAATTTACAGCTGTAAGATTTTCTGTAATACACTCCATCTCTTCCCCACAACAAACAAGAGTTCCACCTCCAACTTTTTGCACTTCAACTTCATTTCCACATTTATTGCATCTGTATGTTTCATACTCTCTCATTTTTTTACCTTTCATAATAATATTAAAGGAAAAATTTTTTCCTTTGAGAAATTATTGCATTAATATCCTTAGAAAAAAATTAAATAAAGAAAAAAATTATCAATTAAAATAAAATATGTAAGAGAATTATTATTATTTGACAAAAAAATAAAATTAGTGTATAAGCATAAATAAATATTATTTTATAGGGGGAAATCAATGAAAGGGTTAAATTATCAAGAGCTTCTTAAAAAATATGATCTTAAAGCTACTCCGCAAAGGGTTATATTTTTAAATGAGTTAGAAAAAAATGGACATTTAAGTATCGAGGAACTTGAAGAGAAAATCAAAAAAATCATTCCTTCAGTTTCAACAGCGACAATTTATAAAAATATTAATGCAATGGTTGAAAAGGGACTATTAAGTGAAGTTAAACTTCCAAACAGTAAAAATAGATATGAAATAACAAAAGATTCCCATGCTCATTTTATATGTGAAAAATGTTCAAAAGTTGAAGATTTATATATTGATGATGAATGTTTAAAAAACAATATTGATAAAAATATAGTAATAAATGATATAGATATAGTTATAAAAGGTATATGTGAGGAGTGTAGCAAGAAAGAGCTATAGATTAAATTTTGCCACTACAGGGGCATGGTCACTTGGAGTAGGTTTTCTTCTCCTTCTTGTCCACATATCAACATCTATTGATTCACACTTTGCTGATAACTGCTTTGAGGATAAAATATAATCTATTCTCATTCCCTCATCTCTCCAAACAGCACCACTCATATAATCCCACCATGTAAATCCATGACTTTCTGGATGAAATTTTCTATAAAGATCTATTAAACCTATAGATAAAAAATCTTCAAAAGCTTCTCTTTCATCATCCATAAAACCAATAGTTCCTCTTAATATTTCTGGCTCCCACACATCAATATCTTCCCTTGCAATATTCATATCGCCAACTACACAGAAAAGATCATTTTCAAGATCAAAACTATTTTTTATATAATCTTTTAAAAATTTGTAAAATTCAAGTTTATATGTATGTTTTGGTCCTTCAATATCTCCATGAGGTGCATACACATTCATAATATCTATACCACTTATTTTTGCTCTTATAAATCTTTTTTCTTGGTCAAACTTTTCATTATTAAAGCCTTTTTGAATATTTTCAAAACCAAGTTTTGAACAGATTGCAACTCCATTATATGCTTTTTGTCCATAAACTTCACATTCATATCCTATATCATTAAAATCTTTGAAAGGAAAATTTTTCTCTTCACATTTAATCTCTTGAAAACATAAAACATCTATATCTACTTTTTCAGTTAACCATCTTATAATAAGATCTTTTCTTGCTCTAATTGAGTTGACATTAAATGTTGCTATTGTCATTTTCTTCCTTTTTTAAGCTCTCTAATATTGTTTTATTTAAATCCTCTTTTTTATAATTTTTATCCTCTTCTTTTTTTGAAGGTTTCCTAAATTCTAAATATGTTCCCATAAGTCCCACAATTAAAATAAAAACAAATATTAAAATTTTACTTAAATCACCCTCTTTTAATTCCATTATTTTAAGTCCTTTAAAAGTTTTGGGTATATAAAAGATTTTAAGACCATTTCATCGAGATTTTCTCCAGATAGTTCAATAACAGAAGATTTTTTTACATCAATATTTATATATTTGCAACCAAGGATATTTGATACAATTTGTGAGATATCTGGTTCATGCCCAACAAGAGCAATATTTTCATAATCAATATATTCTTGTAACAAAATATTTATATCTATATAGGATGCTCCGGGATTTAACAGTTTTGATGTAGTAAAGATTGAGTTTGGATAATATTGACTTAAAATTTCAGCTGTTTCATAGGCTCTTTTTGCTTTTGAGGATATTATAATATCTATATCAAAAATTTTAGGAAGTTTACTAAAAAACTCTTTGCTAACTTTTATGCCTTTTTCACTTAGAGGTCTCAATAGATCATCATCACTCCACTCATCTCTTTTTAATGCTTTTGCATGTCTAATAAAAAGAAGTTTCATAATATATCCTTTTGAAACTTTAATACTCTTTGCTCAATTATAATGCAACTTATTTAAAATTACAAAATAAGCATAGCATCGCCATAGCTATAAAATCTATATTTTTTATCAATAGCTATTTTATAAAGTTCTAAAGTTTTTTCAATTCCTATAAAAGAAGCAACAAGCATTATTAGAGTTGATTTTGGAAGATGAAAATTTGTAAGTAGATGATTTACTCTGATTGGGGGATTTAAAGGATTTAAAAATAGATCACACTCTCCAAAAGGTTTATGAGTTCTTGCATAATATTCTACTGTTCTTGCTACGGTTGTTCCAACAGCTAAAATCTTTTCATCTGAATCAATAAGTTTTTGCGTATCTTTTGGAATTTCATAATATTCGCTATGCATTTTATGCTCAGTTATATATTCACTCTCAACTGGTTTAAATGTTCCAGCTCCAACATGCAGTGTTATAAATTTAATATCATGCTCTTTTTTGATTTTTTCAAGCAACTCTTTTGTAAAATGCAAAGATGCTGTTGGAGCTGCTACAGCGCCGGGAGTTTTTGCAAAAATTGGCTGATAGTTTTTTTCATCCTCTTTCTTATCTTCTCTATTAATATAAGGCGGTAAAGGAACATGACCGATTTTTTCAAGAATATGTAAAAGCTCTTCAAAATCTATCGGTTTTTTATCTTTAAAAAACTTAACAATTCTACTGCCATCTTCACAAAGCTTTATAACTTTTGCTTCTAAATTCTCATCAAATATTAAAATTGTTCCCTCTTTTACCTTTCCTTTTATAAAAACCAGATATCTATTTTTATCTAAAGGTTTATTTAAAAGAAGTTCAACTTTTCCGCCACTGCTTTTTTTACCAAATATTCTTGCTTTTATAACTTTTGTGTTATTGAAAATTAGATGAACATCTTTTGGTAAAAAATTTGGCAGATCTTTAAAAATTGCATGAGTGATTTTTTTGCTTTTTCTATCATAGACTAAAAGCTTTGCTAAATCTGGAGGATTTACTGGCTCTTTTGCAATAAGTTCAGGTGGTAGATAGTAATCATAACTATCTACCTTTAATGGATCAAGACTCTTCATCTTCTTCATTTTCTTTAGATTCTTCTATCTCTTGCTCCTCTTTTTTAGCTGGATTTATTATTTTTGCAATTATGATAGATACTCCATATAAAATAACAAGAGGTCCAGCCATAAGAAGCTGACTTAAAACATCTGGAGGAGTTAAAAGTGCAGCTACTGCAAAGATTATTATGATTGCGTATTTAAAAAAACTTTTCAATGTCTCATCAGTTACAAGTCCAAGCATAGCAAGAAAAAATGTTATAACAGGAAGTTCAAAAGAGAGTCCAAATCCAAACATAAGTTTTGTAAAAAATCCAACATACTCACCAATACTAGGCAGAGCAGTGAAAAGTTGAGAGCCAAAATTTATCAAATAGCTAAATCCAAAAGGAAAAACAATATAGTAGGCAAAAAGTGCTCCAGATACAAACATAACTGTAGCTGAGATAACAAAAGGTAAAACCATCTTTTTTTCATGCTCATATAGGCCTGGAGCTATAAATAGCCAAAGCTGCCAAAAAATAACAGGCAGCGATAAAATTATTGAAGCAAAAAATGAAACTTTTAGCGCAGTAAAAAATGCTTCACCAACTTTTGTAAAGATTACATTGCTTCCCTCAGGTAGAGCCTCTTTTAAAGGAAGAATCATCCAATCAAGAATATGCTCCCAAAAGCCAAAGCATATTATAAACATAACAAAAACAGTAGCTATTGAGATTAAAAGTCTTTTTCTAAGTTCGGCTAAATGCGGTTTTAACTCTTCAAACATCTACTTTATCCTTATCTTCATCAATATTTTTTTTCTTAAATTTTACAACTTCTCTTTTTGGCTCTTTTTTAATCTCTTTTTCTATCTCTTTAACCTCTTGTATCTCATCTTCTAAATCACTTAAATGGGTAATTGATTCTACCTCTTTAGAAACTGATCCTAATTTCTTTTTATATTCTAATGCCTCTTCTTTTAATTCGCTAATCTTAATCTCTTCTTCCAAAGAGTTTTTGGCATCATTAACTGCTCTTTTTACACTTTTGAAAAATTTTGCAACATCTACTAAAAATTTTGGAAGCTTTTCTGGCCCCAAAAATATAATAGCAACAATAGCAATCATTAAAATTTCTGTAAATCCCATACCAAACATAAATATTTCCTTATAAGGATTTTTGCAAATTTTACATAAAAAGAGATTACAAAAGCATAAAGTATAATATAACAAAAATTAATTAGGGATTTTTTATGCGATTTTTCATAATTTTATTTCCGATTCTTATTTTTGCGCAAAATATTGAATTGCCAAAAAAGTATAACTATTTTGAAGCTATAAAGATGTGTAAAAAACTTGGAAAAAATTATAGAATAATGGAAATATGGGAACTGTTTGAATTAAAAGGGGATGAAAAATATGGCAAAAATAAACTTTATTGGAGTGGAAATACATTAGGTGAAGCAAGAGTAGAGAAAAATATAAGACATGAGAGTGAAATTTTTGTTTTAAATAAAGATATTCCAGCTTATGCTTTTTATCTTCAAGATGGGGATATCACTCCAACTCCGAAAGAAACAAAAGCTTATGTCATCTGTACCAATCAAAAAAAGATTCATCAATTAGACCAAAATTTTCAAAAAAGAGATGATGGATTTGTAATAGATAAGAAAAATATGATTTTATGGGAAAAATATGATAAAAATAGAGATAAATTAAAATTAAATTATAAAGATGCACAAAAATATTGTGAAGATTTAAAATTGCTTGATAGAGAATGGAGACTGCCAACTATTGAAGAGCTCTATTCTATTGTGAATTATAATTATGTAAAACCTTCTGTAAATAAAAAAATATTTGGCCATATGCATCATAAATACTATTTAAGTGATGATGAATTTGGCGAAAATGAAATTTATCTTGTCGGGTTTGCTGTAGGTAGCGTAGCAACTGGCCCAAAAAATGAGCGCTACTACTTTCGCTGTGTAAGTGATATGGAATAAGACTATATTAAAAAAAGTGCAATTTCATCAGCTAAAAAAAAGTTTTTGTTATAAATTTTGTTATTTTTTTCATATATTTTATTTTCTTCTATTAAAATTTTTATTTTTTTCTCATCAAGAAGCTCTTTTTCTACTCCAATGATGCTTCTTAGGCCTAAAAAAATCTTTTCTATTCTTAAATCATTTTCGTTTAGTTTCTCTTTGGTATGATAAATAGGATTTTTTATATAAGAATATAGATCTTTATTGGGATAAAATCTTTCATTTTTTAAGAATCCAACTGCCCCACAACCAATACCTATATAATCTTTTAATTGCCAATATCCTTTATTGTGATATGACTGAAAATTTCCAAAATTTGAAACCTCATACTGAGGGAATTTTATGTTATCTTTTATGAAATAACCAATATTTTCATCATCTTTTTTTACATCTTTATTTTCAAAAAAAGTATTTTCTTCAATTGTCAAAGAATAAGCTGAAATATGGTTAATTGGAAGTTTTTGTGCCAAATCTAAATCTTTTTTTAAAAGGGATTTGGTATCTATCTTTGTATCATAGATTATATCAATACTAATATTTTCTATTCCAATTTCAAAAGCATCTTCTACTGCTTTTATTGCTTCTTGTGAATTGTGTGCTCTTCCTAAAAATTTTAATTTATCATCATTAAAGCTTTGCACTCCAAAACTTATACGATTTACTCCCAAATCTTTAATCCCAGCCAACCACTCTTTTTTTGCACTATTTGGATTTGCTTCGATTGTTATTTCAATATTTTTTTTCAAAAAAGGAGCTATTTTTAAAAAAAGTTTTTCATATAGTGAAGGATTTATAGTTGATGGAGTTCCTCCTCCTATAAAGACAGACTCAATACTATTTTTTTTAACATTAAATCTTTTAAATTCAAAATCTATCTGTTTTAAAAGAGCATCCATATAATCTTTTTTTAAATGGTGATTTTTTGTAAATGAGTTAAAACTGCAATAGTGGCATTTGCTATCACAAAATGGGATATGAATATATAAGAGCAATTTTCTCCTTTTTAGTGGCTAATTCTAATTAGTTTTTAATTAGTTGTAAGATAATATATCAAAGTTTTTTATATTGAGCAAGAGTTATTAAAGAGGTGATATGGAACAAAATAAACGCTATAGACCAAACGTTGCAGCAATTGTGCTCTCTTCAAAATATCCAGAAAAAGTAGAGTTTATGATAGCGCTAAGAAATGATGTTGCAAATGCATGGCAGTTTCCTCAAGGTGGAATTGATGAAGGCGAGAGTCCGAAAGAGGCTCTTTTGAGAGAGTTAAAAGAAGAAATAGGAACAGATGAGGTAGAAATTATCGCTGAATATCCAGAATGGATAAGTTATGATTTTCCAAAAGTTATTGCAAAAAAGATGTATCCATATGATGGTCAAAAACAGAAATATTTTTTAGTTCGTTTAAAACCAAAAGCAAAAATAGATCTTGATACAAAGCATCCTGAATTTAAAGAGTTTAAATTTGTTCCATATAAAGACCTTTTTAAATATATAACCTATTTTAAAAGACCAATTTATAAAAAAGTAATAGATTATTTTAAAAAAAAGGGATATATTTAAGTTTGAAATTTTAAGTTTGAAGTTTTCAAAAACTTTAGACTTAAAACTTCAAAAATAAAGGATTTTGATGTTGATTGTTCAAAAGTATGGTGGAACAAGTGTTGGTTCCCTTGAAAGAATAGAAAATGTTGCAAAAAGAGTTGCAAAAACAAAAGATGCTGGAAATGATGTTGTTGTGGTTGTTTCAGCTATGAGTGGAGAGACAAATAAACTAATAGAATATGCAAAACATTTTAGTTCAACTCCAAGTAGAAAAGATATGGATCTTCTTTTAAGTTCAGGCGAGAGAGTAACAGCTGCTCTTTTATCAATAGCTTTAAATGAGATGGGTTATCCTACTGTTGCAATGACAGGTAGGCAAGCTGGAATAGTAACTGATAGTTCTCATACTATGGCGAGAATTGAAAAAATTGATCCAGAACCTATTAAAAATGAGCTTGAAAAAGGAAAAATTGTTGTAGTCGCAGGTTTTCAAGGAATTAGCAAAGATGGAAGAGTAACAACTCTTGGAAGAGGTGGTAGCGATTTGACTGCTGTTGCTCTTGCTGGAGCTTTAAAAGCAGATAAATGTGAAATATATTCTGATGTTGATGGAGTATATACAACAGATCCAAGAATTGAGCCAAAAGCAAAAAAACTTGATAAAATAAGTTATGATGAGATGCTTGAGCTTGCAAGTCTTGGAGCGAAAGTTTTACAAAATAGAAGTGTTGAACTTGCAAAGAAACTAGGTGTAGTAATTGAGGCAAAAAGCAGTTTTAATGATAATCCAGGAACAATAATAACAAAGGAAGAAGATATCATGGAAAAGCCATTGGTGAGTGGAATCGCATTAGATAAAAATCAAGCAAGAGTTAGCTTAAGAGGTGTTATTGATAGACCAGGAATTGCAGCTGAAATTTTTAAAGCATTAGCTAATGAAAATATTAATGTAGATATGATTGTTCAAACAATAGGTCAAGATGGAAAGACAAATCTTGATTTTACTGTGCCTGAGAATGAGTTAGAACGTGTAAAAAAGATAATGGAAAAATTTAAAGATGAGTATGAAAAAGTTGAGTATGATCCAAATATTGCAAAAGTATCTATTGTTGGTGTTGGAATGAAATCTCATAGCGGAGTTGCAAGTAAAGCTTTTGAAACATTGGCAAAAGAGAATATTAATATTGAGATGATAAGTACAAGCGAAATCAAAATCTCAATGATAATAGATGAAAAATATAGCGAACTTGCAGTTAGAGCATTGCATGATGCTTATGAGTTGTATAGATGAGCGAGGGCAAAGCGAAGCTTTAAGCAAGCAAACTGCTTTGCTTACTGGCGTATGCTATGCTCACTTCGTTCGCATAAACGCATCGCCGTGCGGAGCTACAAACGGCAAGCAGTTGTCGTTTGCTTAACGCTCCTCCCGTCTCGAAGCGAAAGCTATAAGTATATGCGAAGCCGAAATTCAAGGAATTTCGTGTCTGAGCATACGAACAGCTGGTTTACCTTAAAACAAACGAAGTTGAGCAAAGCGAAACAAGTTTGCGATTAGATTTGAGTGAATGAGGGGATAAGGGGATAAGGTGGTAAGCAGTGAAGGGGTGAAGCTGTGAAGCAGTGAAGCGGTCAATTCCCAAGTCTTAATTACCAATGACTAATGACTAATTTACTTATCACTAATCTCGAATTACGAATTAAAACTGAATAGAGGAAAATATGGAATTTGATAGATGGACTCTAAATGCTATCAGATATGATGAAGCTATGATGAGCTGGATGGAAGAGAGGCGCTATGACTGGGTGCCTCTTGCTGCTTCTGCTCTTGAAAAGATAATAACAGGTCAAAGCATTATTGTTATTACAGATAAAGAGAGAGAATGGTTTGGTGAATATATAATATATTCATTAAATAAGCCAGATAAAAACAGGCCTCTCATTCCTACATATCTTTTAAAAAACATTACTCCTTATATTGACAATATAAAAAAAGATGAAGATATTGATCTTTTATATGATATGTTAAATCTATCATTTAAAGATGAATATTTTTTCTGGTATATTGGAAGAAGTGATACTCCAAGGAGTATGATTGCAAAAAGAAAAGATGATAGCTTTTTGTGGATAATGGATGAACAGATGCAAAACAATTTTTATCTAAAATCATATGATGAGCTTTTGGATTTAAAGCTTTTTCAGTTATTTAGACTTTTTGATAAAAGTTTAGATGCAGCAATTTTTGGCGAAATTGAATTTAAAGTATGATTGAGTTAAAAAGTCAAATTGTAATTAGTGATGATTTTGAAGAGATAAAAGAGTATTTAAAAGAAAGAATTAATCCTCAATATCTGCATATTATAGAAAATGATGAGTTTAAAGTAGAAGATTCAAAAGAGGCTGTAAAAGAGGCATATTTAGCAAGTGAAAATGAAAAATTTATTGCTTTAATAGCAAATAGATTCAATATATATTCGCAAAATGCTCTTTTAAAAATTTTAGAAGAGCCTCCTAAAAATATAAACTTTATAATTGTTACAAAATCAAAATCGGCTCTACTTCCCACTATTCGTTCAAGGCTTCCTGTTACAAATATTAAAAAAAATATATCAAAAGAGATAGATATAGATATAAAAAATATTGATTTGAAATATGTTTATGATTTTTTACAAAAAAATAGAAAGCTTGAAAAAACAGAAGCTAAAAATATCATTGAAAATCTTCTAAAGAAAGCTATTGAGGCAGATTTGAAACTAAAAGAGAGTGAAATTGATCAGTTTTCAAACTCTATAAAACTAATTGAACTAAATAGCAATATTTCAAATGTTTTAACAACACTTTTTTTAATTATATTGGATGCAAAAAGAAGGTAATTTTATGGAGATTAAAAGAATCTATAGCAATATTGATGTAAATAAAATAATGAAAAAGTTAAATGTTGATAAGCCTGGAATAAAGATAATGTCAAAAAAGGCAAAAATATATCTTTTTTATATAAAAAATATGCATATAGGAGCTGCAAATATTTTAAAACAGGACGCTTTAAGTATTGGAGCAGATTTAGCCTTGCCAAATGGTGTAATTACTTGTAAATTTGATAGGTGTGATGCATTGCTGATTGGAACAAAAAAGCATATAGAGATTTTAAGCCGTAAAGAGTTAGCTCAACCGTATGGTTTAAAAAATCTTGCAAAAGAGTTAAAAAGTTATTTAAATGAAAATAGATTTGATTTAAAAATCATGGGTGTTATAAATGCAAATGATGATAGTTTTTATCCAAATAGTAGATTTAAAGGCTCTCTTGCTATTAAGATGATAGAAAAAATGATAGAAGATGGAGCAGATATTATCGATATTGGCGGAGTTTCAAGTAGACCTGGAAGCGAGCCTGTAGATACTGAAGAGGAACTAAGTAGGGTAAAACCGATTATAAAAGAGATTTACAAAAATAGACTTTTTGAAAAAGCAGAATTTAGTATCGATAGTTTTAGACCAGAGGTTATAGAATTTGCATTAAATCATGGATTTAAAATAGCAAATGATATTACAGGATTAAGAGATGATGATGTTGCAAGAGTTGTATCAAAAATGGATGCAAAAATTGTTATAATGCATATGAAAGGTAATCCAAAAACTATGCAGATAGATCCAGAATATGAAGATGTAACTATTGAAGTTAGCAGATTTTTTGATTTTCAGATTAAAAAAGCTATCGATTTTGGTATAAAAAAACATAATATTATTATAGATCCTGGTATTGGATTTGGCAAAAATTTAGATCATAATATTGAGCTTTTGCAAAATTTAGAAGAGTTTAAAAAATTTGGTTGCGAAATATTGGTAGGGGCTAGTAGAAAATCGATGATAGATAAGATTTTCCCATCGTCTGTTGAAAAAAGATTGCCTGGAACTTTGGCGTTGCATTTGAAAGCTTTTGAAAATGGTGCTAATATAATAAGATGTCATGATGTTTATGAGCATAAACAGGCTTTTGAAGTTTTTAAAGAGTTGATTGATTAAGGACTTTGAAATGAAAAAAGTAGTGATAAATAAAAAGGCTTCAAATTCTTTAAAAGAGTTTTTCCCATGGGTATATAAAAGTGATATAAAAAGTTATGAAGATGTTAAAAAAGGCGAAATCGTAAGAGTAGAGGATGAAGAGGGAAGATTTTTAGCTGTAGGATATATCAATTTAGATAGCATAATATCTTTAAGAGTATTAAGTTTTAATGATGAAAAAATTGACAAAAGTTTTTTTGTAAAAAGAATAGAAAAAGCATTAGATGATAGAATAGATATAAATTCTAATGCATTTAGGATAATCCATTCAGAAGCTGATGAGATTCCTGGATTGATAGTTGATAAATTTGATGAATATCTATCTGTTATGTTTAATAGTGCAGGTATTATAAGTTTAAAAGATGATATTTTAAGAGCAATTGAAGAGGTTTTAAATCCCAAAGGAGTTTTTGTAAGTGCAGATTTTAACTCTTTAAAAAAGGAAAAAGTTGATTTTAAAGAGATAAAAATTGGAGAGATTCCTAAGTTTGTAGAAATTGAAGAAAATGGTGTTAAGTTTTTAATAGATATAGAAAATGGACAAAAAACAGGATTTTATTTAGACCAAAGAAGAAATAGAAATATTTTGTCAAAATATATGAAACAAAAAGATAGAGTATTGGATCTTTTTTGTAACAGTGGTGGTTTTGGATTATATGGTGCAAAACAAAAAAATGCTCAAGTAAAGCTTGTTGATATATCAGAGAATGCTTTAAATTTAGCAAAAGAAAATTTTAAAATAAATGGTGTAGAAGGTGATTTTATAGAGGCGAATGTTTTTGACTATCTAAGAGAATTAAGAGCTAAAAAGGAAAAATTTGATATGGTTATAATTGATCCTCCATCTTTTGCAAAAAAGAAAAATCAAAGAATTGGAGCATTAAGAGGATTTAAAGATTTAATTGTAAATGGTATGAAATTGGTTGAAGATGGCGGATATATGGCGATATTTTCATGTTCATATTATATTGATTTAAAAGATTTAAAAGAGCTTTTGAAAAAGGCTTCAAAAGATAATAAAAAAAGAGTTAAAATTATAGAGCATCTATATCAAGATATAGACCATCCATACATTTTAAATAATCCTTTCTCTTTATATCTAAAAGGTCTTTTGGTTAAAATTGCCTAAAAATTTATAAATCAAAAGGCTAAGAAATGCTCCAATCATAGCTGATGCCATATCTTTTTGACTATCCCAAACATCGCCTTGAGTTATGAGACAAAATCCTTTTTGGCCTGAATGGGAAATATCAACTACTATCCATTCAGCTATCTCGTAAGCTGCAGAAATTGAAGCTATATATAAAAAGGCAATCAATAAAGATAGATTTTTACTATATTTTTGATGATAATATATCTCAAAAAAGGATGGAAAAACCAAAAGCCCAAATAAAAAATGGACTATCCTATCATAATAGTTTCTTTTTTCACCAAAAATCTCAAATGTAAAATAGGGAACATCATTATATGTAAAATGTGCTCCTATAATATGAAATATTGCAAAAAGAAAAAGAAGGAAAAATGCTATATTTGAAAAGTTATATTTCATATCAAGATATAAAACAGTTGGAAACATAAAAAAAATTAGTAAATTTTCTGCAAACCATATTACTCTATCGTAAGGAGATATTGCAAAAAATATCCAAATTATGATAAAAATAAGTATTAAAATTTTTTTCATTTTTTACCTAAAGATAAAATTTTTAGATATTTTACATAAAAAAGGATAAAAATTTGCATCAAAATATTAAGTTTTTAAAAAATCCAAAATTAAAGACAATAAAAAAAGATTTTGTAGGTGTTCCATATAAAAAAGGCAGATTTGTAGGAGAATTTAACTCAAGAGAAAAAAAAATCGCATCAAAAACAAAAAATGTTATATCTTTTATCAAAAAATTTATAAAAAAAGAGATTGAAATTGAAAAAACTCCTCTGCCAATTATAAAAGATAGAAGTTTTTTAAATGAAAAAAGAGATTTTTTAATATGGTTAGGTCATGCATCATTTTTAATTCAGTGTAATGGAAAAAAATTTTTAACTGATCCCTGTTTTAGATCTATGCCTATTAAAAAAAGAGTAACACCTGCACCTTTTCATATAAGAGAACTAGGAACAATTGATTATCTTCTTGTATCTCATGGACATCATGATCATTTAGATCTAAAAACTATAAAATATGCAAAAAATCAGATCAAAAATGCTCTTTTGCCGCTTAAAATGGGCAGACTTATAAAAAGAGCAAATTCGCATATAAATTATCAAGAAGCTGGTTGGTATCAAAAATATGATATCAAAGAAAAAGATATAGAGATTTTCTTTTTGCCAGCTCACCATTGGCATAGAAGAAACTTTTTTGATTATAATAGAATTCTTTGGGGTAGTTTTTTAATAAAATGTAAAAATAAAACCATATTTTTTGCAGGAGACACTGGCTATAATGTCCATTTTAAAGAGATAAAAAAGATTTTTAAAAATATTGATATTGCGATAATTCCAATAAATCCTCCATATATTATAACTGGCTCACATATGACTCATAGTGAAACAATTACAGCTATCAAAGAACTTTCTCCAAAATATATCATACCTATGCATTATGGTGCTTTTAATCTTACAAAAGAGTCAACTTCGCAGCTTCTTTCATGGTTTAAAAATCTTGAAAATAATGAAAGTATAAATGCAAAACTTTTGATACCACAAATTGGAGAGAAAGTTATAATATAAAAACTTAGTACTCTTTTAAAATTTATTAAATATTTTTATAGTTATAATATAAAAAAATATTAAAAATTATAATAAAGAAAAATAAAATGTATAAGATTTTTTTATTTTTTATCTTATTTTTTTCATCTTTATATGCTGAATATAGTGAAACTCCTATAACACCTATAACAGAATCAAAATATAATCTTCAAAAGCAAGAACTTGGAAAAATACTTTTTTTTGATCCAAATCTATCAAAAGATAAACTAGTCTCATGTGCAACTTGTCATAAAAAGGAGTTTGGTGGTTCAAATGGGAAAGCTAAAGGTATAGGTGTTTTTGGAAAAGTCACAAAATATAATGTTCCTTCTATTTATAATCTTTCATATCAATATGTTTATGGTTGGGAAAATAGAAAATACTCCATCAAAAAAAAGATTGAAGAGGTTATGAGAGATAAAAATATTATGGATGCAGATTTTGATGAAATCATAAAATATATAAAGAGTAACAGATATTTAAAGAGAAAATTTTTAACAATTTATTCTAAAATTGATAAAAAAAATATAATAGATGCTTTATATAATTATGTTATATCACTAACAACTCCAAACTCAAAATTTGATCTTTATTTAATAGGAAAAGAAAAACTTACTAAAAATGAGGCTGAGGGTTATGAACTTTTTAAAAGATTTGGCTGTATTGCATGTCACAATGGTAAATCTGTAGGTGGTCATATGTATTATCAATATGGCTATTTTTTAAAAAGCAAGAATAAAAAATTTATTAAATGTCCTTCGCTTAGAAATGTTGAATTGACTTCTCCATATTTTCATGATGGCAAACTTAAAACATTAAAAGAAGCTGTAAAATGGATGGCTAAAATACAACTTGGAAGAGAGATAACAGATAATCAAGCAAAATTAATAGTTGATTTTTTAAAAACACTTACAGGAAAACTTAATGATTAAGATTATCAAGTTTTTTGTTGCTTTGATATTTTTTATCTTTTTTGCTATATATGTGGGTAAAGTATTTCAATATGAAAAATCTTTAAAAATTTATAGTTTTGAAAATAGAATTGATAATCTTTTAATAAAAAACCATTTAATACTTGATGAGATAAAAAATATTGTAGGAAATTCATTTGTAAATTATGATAGTCTTGTTGAGAAATTAAAAAAGTTTGAAAACAATATAGATATTATAAAAAACAATAATTTAAAAGAAAAGATTTATATCGATAAATATTTAAAAAATATAACAGCAAATTTTAAAAGTGAAAAAATAATTATTGAAAAAATTGTTCAAATTTCTGCAATTTTAAAAAGCTCATATCTTTATCTCCCTTATCTTCAAAAAGAGATTATTTTATCTGATATAAAAAATAAAAAAATTTTAGATGCAATACAAGAAATCATTGAGATTTTAACATATAGACTTTACTTAAGAGATGAAGTATCAAAAAATAGTTTTAAAAAATATATAAATATTTTAAAAAGCAAATCAAACTATACACATATCAAGAATTTTATTGCTCATTCAGAACTTGTTTATAGTATGATAGAAAAACTCTACCCTCAATTAAATAGGTTTAAAAAAATCAATAATTTAATTAAACAAAATATTGTTTTTATTAAATCAAACATAAAAGATTATGAGAAAAAGACGAAGAAAGAAAATATTTTTATAGAAGGTTTTTTACATATTACAATGTTTGTTTTTGCTGTTTTGATTTTTTATTATATTTATAAAGAGCAAAAGGCTGAAGATGAATTAAAAAAGATGGCAGAAATTGACTTTTTAACAAATCTTCCAAATAGATATATGCTTCTAAAAGAGATGAAAAAGAGAAAAACAGAAAATAAAAGATACTTTATTGTTAGATTTGACCTTGATAACTTTTCTTATATTAATGAAAATTTTGGAACTGCATTTGGTGATGAGATTTTAAAATATTTTGCTTCTATTTTAAATAAACATTGCAGAAATAAAGTTTTTAGAGTAACATCTGATGAGTTTGTTGCACTTTGTGATAGTTTAGATAAAAATGATATTTTACAATTTTTTGAAAGATTAAGATTTGATGTGAAAAGCCATTCAAAATATTATATAACATTTAGTGCAGGAGCATACAAAGTTGATGAAAATTGCGATATTAATAAGCTTGTTTTTTATCTTCAATCAGCAATTTTTAGTGCAAAAAAAAGAGGAGGGGATAATATAGTTTTTTATAATAGAAAAGATCCATTTATTAAAGAATATGAAAAGATTTCTAAAGCTGGAACTAATATTAGAAAAGAGATAGAAGAGGCTATTAAAAATGATAAATTTATTCTTAATTTTCAGCCAATACTGAATATAAAAACTAAAAAAATTGAAAAATTTGAAGTTTTACTTAGAATGCAAAAAGATGGAAAAACTATTTTTCCAAATGATTTTATCACTATGGCAGAACAGTTTAATTTAATTGGTAAAATTACAAGGATTGTAATAGATAAAAGTTTTAGTTTATCTCATAAAAAAGAAATAAATCTTTCAATAAATCTATCTGCATTGGATCTTTTAGATGAAAAATTAATC
Source organism: Nitrosophilus kaiyonis (assembly GCF_027943725.1). Taxonomy (NCBI): domain Bacteria; kingdom Pseudomonadati; phylum Campylobacterota; class Epsilonproteobacteria; order Nautiliales; family Nitratiruptoraceae; genus Nitrosophilus; species Nitrosophilus kaiyonis. The sequence continues at coordinate 1,259,033 of NZ_AP025696.1, forward strand.
AACTTTATTAAAAAGAGTAAAGAAAAATTTAAAATTGATCCACAATCTATAACATTTGAAATAACAGAAACTGCAGTAATAAATGAATTTTCTAAAGGTATAAGTTTTTTAGAGGAGTTAAAAGATGAAGGATTTAAAATAGCTATTGATGATTTTGGAGTAGGATATAGTTCATTAAGATATTTAAATGATATACCAGCTGATTATATTAAAATAGATGGTTCTTTTATTAAAAATATTCATCTTAATAAAAAAGATGCTGAATTTGTAAGAATAATAAATAAAATTATAAAAAATAGTGGTAAACTATCTATTGCAGAATACGTAGAAAATGAGAAAATTTTAAAAATCTTAGAAGATATTGATATTGATTATGCACAAGGCTACTATATAGGTAAACCCTCTTTTATTTTGTGATTTTTTAAAACTTTTGCTGATATAATAATCTAACACATTTTTAACTTTAAAAGGCTATAAAATGATAAAAAACAATAAAGAGTACAAAGAAGCAGTTGAAACTCTTAAAAAATGGGCTTATGCATACTATGTTTTAGATAATCCTATGGTACCTGATGAGGTATATGATAAGCTTTATCATGAAGTAGAAGAGTATGAAAAAGCTCATCCTAAAGAAATTGACCCAACATCTCCTACACAAAGAATTGGTGCGGAACCAGCAAAAGAGTTTAAGAAAATAAAACATATAACAAAAATGTGGAGTATGGAAGATGTTTTTAATGAAAAAGATTTGCAAGATTGGATAAATAGAGTATATAAAAATGCTGGTACTTCAGATATAGATTTTTATATTGAGCCAAAATTTGATGGAGCAAGTTTAAATTTAATTTATGAAAATGGCCTTTTAAAAAGTGCAGCTACAAGAGGTGATGGCGAAATTGGCGAGGATGTTACACAAAATGCAAAAACAATTCCATCAATTCCTCTTGGTATCGATTATAAAGAGCTTATAGAAATAAGAGGTGAAGTTGTTATAAGAAAAGATGATTTTGAAAAATTAAATAAAGAGAGAGTCCAAAAAGGTGAAACGCCTTTTGCAAACCCAAGAAATGCTGCAGCTGGTAGTTTAAGACAGCTTGATCCAAAAATAACTGCAAAAAGAAAACTATTTTTTTATCCTTGGGGAGTTGGGTATAACACACTAAATAAAAAATATCAAAAAGATATTATGGATTTTGTATATTCACTTGGATTTATTAAGCCTTTTAAAAGAGCTGTTTGTAAAAATGAGCAAGAGATAGAAAAAATTTATGAAGAGTTTAAGAAAATAAGAGATAGTTTGCCTGTAATGCTTGATGGAATGGTTATAAAAGTAAATCAAAGAGAGCTTCATGAAAAGCTTGGATATACAGTGAAATATCCAAGATGGATGGTTGCTTATAAATTTCCTGCAATTGAAAAAATGACTACTGTTTTAGATGTTATTCCTCAAGTTGGAAGAACAGGAGTAATAACACCTGTTGCGGTTGTTGAGCCAGTAGAGATAGAAGGCGTAATTGTTGAAAGAGCTACACTTCATAACTATTCTGAAATTGAAAAAAAAGATCTTAGAATTGGGGATAAAGTTATTATTATCAGAAGCGGAGATGTGATTCCAGAAATTACAAAAGTTTTAAAAGAGTTTAGAACAGGCAAAGAGAAAAAGATACAAAGACCAAAATATTGTCCTGTTTGTGGCCAGCCAGTCCTTGATGAGGGGATTTTAATAAAATGTCAAAATTTAAGCTGTCCTGCAAGGGTAGTTAATTCTATTATCTATTTTGCTTCAAAGCAGTGTCTTGATATCGAAGGACTTGGTGAAAGTACTGTGAAACTTCTTTATAAAAAGGGTCTTGTTAAAGATATTGTTGATATTTTTTATCTAAAAAAAGAGGACCTTTTAAAGCTTCCGTTATTCGCTGAAAAAAAGGCAGAAAATCTTTTAAAAGCTATAGAAAAAGTAAAAGGAGTTGATTGTTGGAGATTTGTAAATGCTCTAGGAATAGAGCATATTGGCGAAGTTGCAAGTAAAAAACTTTGCGAAAAGTTTGGACTAAATTGGTATAAAGCTAAACCTCATGAACTAATGGAGATTGAAGGTTTTGGTCCAGAGATGGTTAAATCTATTGAAGAGTTTGTAGAGGTAAATAAAGAAAAAATAGAAAAATTAATAGAGCTAATTCATCCAAAAGAGCCAACAAAAGAAGAGATTAAAGAGACACCATTTACTGGTAAAACTGTTGTTTTAACTGGTACAATGAAAGAGCCAAGACCAAAAATTAAAGCACTTCTTGAATCATTGGGCGCTCATGTAACAAATACAGTTTCTCACCATACTGATTTTGTTTTTTATGGAGAAAATCCAGGAAGCAAATTTGATAAAGCAAAAAAATTGGGTGTAGCGTTGTTTCCTGAAGATAAGATGTGGGAGATGATAAAAGAGGCAGAAAAATAAAATGGAAAATGTGATATGTAGAAATTTTGAATATGAAGATATATTTTTTCATGGACCAGTTATAGTATTTAAAATATATATTAAAAATTTAAATAATATAAAAATTGATTATATTTCTTCAAATGTATATGAGCAATTAGGTTATACTCAAAAAGAGATTATGTCAGATGATTTTGATTTAAAAAAAATTATTCCTTTAGATTATGAAATATTTCTTGAAAGAATAAAAAACTCCATAAAAGATAAAGATTTAAAATATATGAATTTAAATCATACGTACAAAGTGATGAAAAAAAGTGGTGAAAAATGTTATATGAAAGCATATACAAAAATAATAAGAGATGAGGATAAAAAGCCGTTATATTTTAAAGGATATTTGATAAATGTTCATGATGAAATTATAACAAGAAAAAAGTTGGAAAATGTTATAAATGGTGCAAAACTTGGATATTGGATTTGGGATTTGCGAACAAATTTTCATCAAGTAAATGACAACTGGCTTGAAATATTGGGATTAAAAAGAGAGGATTTAAAAAATAGTATTGAAGATTGGTCAAGTAGAGTACATCCAGATGATATAAATAGAGTTTTAAAAGAGGTAGAAGAACATATAAAATATAAAAAACCATATAAAACAGAATTTAGAATGAAACATAAAAATGGTTCATGGATTTGGATAGAATCAATTGGAGGTGTTGTAGAATACTCTTTGAAAGATCAAAAACCAGTTTTGATGTGTGGAACACATCAAGATATTACACAAAGAAAATTAAATGAAAAAGAAATTTCTTATTTAGCATTCCATGACCAATTAACAAAACTTCCAAATAGAGCCCTTTTATATGATAGAATAAATCATGCTCTTTTGCATAGTAAAAGATTTCATAAAAAAAATGCACTTATATTTATAGATTTGGATAATTTTAAATATATAAATGACTCTTTTGGACATGAAATAGGGGATAAAGTATTGAAAAAAATATCAAGAAGATTAAAAAAATCTGTAAGAGAAATAGATACTGTTTCTCGTTTAGGTGGAGATGAGTTTGTTATTCTTTTAGAAGATTTGGAAAATGAAAATGCTGCAGATTATGCATATCTTTTAGCAAATAAGATTTTAGAAAAAATAAAAAAACCTATAAATATTGATAATTTTAAATATTATATTACTGCAAGCTTAGGTATAACAATTTTTCCAGAAGAAAATGAAAATTTAACTGTTAATAAAATTGTTAAACATGCTGATAATGCAATGTATTATGCTAAAAGCTTGGGAAAAAATAGCATTAAATTTTTCAATAAAGATATAAATGAAAAAAATAGTAAAAAAATTAAAATTCAACTTCATATGAAAGATGCATTAAAAAAAGGAAAATTTGATGTATTTTATCAACCTATTATAGATTTAAAATATGAAAAAACAGTTGGATTAGAAGCTTTATTGAGATGGAAAGATGATAATATTGAATTTAAACCTTCTGAATTTATTCCTGTTGCAGAAGAAAATTCGCTAATTATTGATATTAGTGATTATGTTATAAAATGGGTATGTAAAGATATAGAAAATAGAAAAATTTTTGAATTAATGCCTGATTTGAAATATTTTTCTATTAATTTAAGTGTTAAACTATTTAATATTAATGGTTTTGAGAAGAAGATTAAATCGATAATTGATAAATATTGTATCGATCCTTCTCTTTTAAATTTTGAATTAACTGAAAATGTATTAATTCAAAATTTCAATGAGAGTATAGAAAAAATTAATGATTTAAAAAAGTTAGGCATACAATTTTCCATTGATGATTTTGGCACTGGTTATTCTTCATTGAAATATTTGAAAAAATTGCCTGTAGATATCATAAAAATTGATAAAAGTTTTATAAAAGATATAGATAAAAATTTTGATAATAGAAAAATTGTAGAATCAATTATTGATATTGCTAACCATTTTGAATTGAAAACTGTTGCAGAGGGAGTTGAGAGGGAAATTGAGAAAGATATTTTAAAAGAGTTAGGTTGTGATTTTGCTCAGGGATTTTATTTTAGTAAACCAAAAAGATTGAAGTTATGATAAATATTGAAGATATTACATTATATATAAAAGAGGGTGGAATTTTATTTGAAGTTGCTATTATTCTTTTGATTGGATATCTATTTGGAAATTTGGCAAATCTTTTAAAAATGCCAAGAGTTAGTGGCTATATAGTTACTGGAATAATAATGAGCCCTTATGTTTTAGGACTTATTGATAAAGAATTTCTTGATAAATCAGATATTATTACTCATATGAGTCTTTCTATAATTACTTTTTTAATTGGCTCTTCTCTTGAGTGGTCAAAAATAAAAAATCTTGGAAAAACTATTTTTGCTATAACTATTGGAGAAGCTGAAATTGCATACATTTCTGTTTTTATTGCAATGACTGCATATTTTTACTATTTTAGTGATTATAATTTTGGAGTAGTTTTAGCAATTGCTTTGCTTTTTGGTGCTCTTGCTTCTCCAACAGACCCAGCTGCAACTTTAGAAGTTATTCACGAATATAAAGCAAAAGGTATATTAACAACAACTGTTTTGGGCGTAGCTGCATTAGATGATGCAACAGGTATAATGAACTTTGTACTAGGTACCTCTATTGCTCAAACTGTTGTAACAGGAAACGAGATAGAGTGGCAGAGTGCTCTTTTAGAGATATCAAAAAATATTATTGGTGCTATTGCGATAGGCATAGTTATGGGCTTTGTTTTAAAATTTCTTGGGGAATTTGCCAAAGAGAGAAAAGAGAAGGTTACTGTAACTTTTGGAACACTTTTTTTGACATTCTCAATTGCTCATATGGTAGGTGTTGATGAACTTTTATCTACAATGACAGTTGGGATAACATTAGTTAATAGTTATAAACGAAGCTATGAATTTGTTATGCCAATTGAAAACTATATAGAAGATGCAGTTTTTACACTATTTTTTGTTGTTGGTTCAGCTTTTTTAAATGTTTTAATTTTAGCTCAATATCTGCCATTAGTAGGAGCATATATATTAGCAAGATTTTTAGGTAAATATATAGGAACATTTATTGGAGGTAGTGTTACAAAAGCGCCTTCAGTTATAAAAAAATATCTTGCTTTTTCTCTTTTTCCGCAAGGAGGAATTGTTATAGGTTTGGCACTGCTATCTTATCAAAATCCAGAATTTAGAGAATTTGGACAAATTCTTATAAATATAGTTATAGGCGCAACAGCAATTCATGAATTTATGGGACCGATTTTATCAAAATTAGCCCTTAAAAAGGCTGGAGAGATAAAAGTTGAGGCTTGATAGATATCTTTTTGAAAAAAAATTAGCTCAAAGTAGAAATAAAGCAAAAGAGCTTATTGAAGAAGGATGTGTAAAAGTAAATAAAAAGAGTATTAAAAAACCATCATTTGAAGTTGATGAAAATGATTTGATAGAAGTTGAAAATGAAAATTTTTATGTAAGCAGAGCCGCAAAAAAGTTAGAAAATTTTTTAAAAGAGATAGATTTAGATATAAAAGATAAAGAGATTTTAGATATTGGTGCAAGTACAGGGGGATTTACTCAGATTTTATTAAATAAAGGTGCAAAAAAGATATACGCTTTAGATGTTGGAAAATCACAACTTCATGAAAGTTTAAGAAATAGTGAAAAAATTATAAACATTGAAAATCAAGATATTAGAGAATATTTTGTAGATAAAAAGTTTGATATTGTAACTTGTGATGTCTCTTTTATAAGTGTTATTAAGATTATAAAAGATATTGACCGCCTATCAAAAGATAATATAATAATTCTTTTTAAACCACAATTTGAAGTAGGAAAAGATGTAAAAAGAGATAAAAAAGGGGTAGTAAAAGATAAAAAGGCTATAGAAAAAGCTATAAAAAAGTTTGAAGAAGAGACAAAAAAATTTGGTTGGAAACTTATTAAAAAAAGTGAATCAAAAATAGCAGGAAAAGAGGGAAATCAAGAGTTTTTTTACTATTTTAAAAAGGTTAAAAATGGATAAAAAAGATATAAAATCTTTAGCTATTGGGGCTTTTGATGGCATGCATCTTGGACATCAGGCTCTTTTTAAAAAACTGGATAAAAATGGAGCAATTTTAGTTATAGATAAAAATAGTGCAGTTATAACTCCTGGAAATTATAGATGTGAATATACAGATAAACCATGTTTTTTTTACGATTTAAATGATATAAAAGATTTAGATGATAAAGGATTTATTAAAAAATTAAAAAAAGATTTTGTAAATTTAGAAAAAATTGTAGTAGGTTATGATTTTGCTTTTGGCAAAGATAGAAAATATTCAATAAAAAATTTAAAAGAGGTTTTTGATGGGGAAGTGGAAGTTGTTGATGAAGTAAAAGTTGATGGGATATCAGTCCATTCAAGAGTTATAAAAGAATTTATAAAAGATGGAGATATTAAAAAAGCAAATAGACTTCTTGGTCATACATTTAAAATAGTAGGAGAAGTTATTAAAGGTGCTGGACTAGGGAAAAAAGAGTTAGTACCTACAATAAATCTAAAGGTTGAAAAATTTATATTGCCAAAAGATGGAGTATATGCCACTATAACTGATGTTAATGGTTTTTATGAACCTTCAGTTACATTTATAGGCCATAAAAAAAGTGTTGATAATAGCTTTAGTATAGAGACTCATGTAATTGGAAAAGATATTCAAAAAGCAGAGGGCGAAGTTACTATACTCTTTTTTGAAAAAATTAGAGATAATAAAAAGTTTGAAAATTTAAAAGATTTAAAAGAACAGATATTAAAAGATATTGAGATTGCGAAAGAGATAGTAAAAGAGCATACGATTTAAATTAGTAATTGGTAATTAGTTATTAGTTATTTGTAAAAAATAATATCTAAATATACCACTAACCAATATACTAATAACAAATAATTAATAACATGGAGTATTTTATGAAAAAACTGTTTTTACTTTTTTTTGTATTAGGTGCATTTCTCTTTGCTGAGCACAAATATACAAATGAGCTTATTTATGAAGAATCACCATATCTGCTTCAGCATGCTCACAATCCTGTAAATTGGCTGCCATGGGGAGAGAAAGCATTTCAAAAGGCAAAAAAAGAGCATAAGCCTATTTTTTTATCAATAGGGTATAGTACGTGTCATTGGTGCCATGTTATGGAAAAAGAGTCTTTTGAAAATGAAGAAATTGCAAAAATTATCAATGAAAACTTTGTTCCTATAAAGGTTGATAAAGAGGAAAGACCAGATATTGATAAGTTTTATCAAAAAGTATATCAGATTATGCATAATCGAAGTGGCGGATGGCCTTTAACAATAATACTTACAGAAGATTTAAAGCCATTTTTCTCTGCAACATATCTACCGCCTGAAGATGGATATGGTGTAAAGGGATTAAAAACAGTTTTGCCAATTTTAGCAAAGGCATATAAAAATGAGAGAGATTATATAGAAAAAAGAGCAGATGCAATCCTAACTCTTATGAAAAAGATAGAAAATCAAGAGTATGTACCAGTTCAGCTTGATTTTACAATAGCTAAAAAATTTGTAATGCAAGCAAAAGAGCAATATGACAAAACATATAAAGGATTTTCAAAAAGAATAAAATTTCCAGAATCAAGTAAAATAAGAGCTTTAATAGATATATATCTCATAACAAAAGATAACGATGCTTTTAATATGGCAAATGATACATTAATCACTATGGCAAAAAGTGGACTTTACGATCAGATAAATGGAGGTTTTTTTAGATATACAACAGATAGAAAATGGCAAATACCTCATTTTGAAAAGATGTTATATACTAATGCTGAGTTGATTGATGTATATTCAAGAATGTATAAAATTACTAAAAACCCTCTTTTTAAAAAAGTTGTAATTGAAACAATTAATGAGATAGATAATAGATTTAAAAATAAAAACTCATTATATTCTAGTGCAAGTGATGCTGATACTAATGGAATAGAGGGGGGATTTTTTATTTTTAATTATGAAAAGTGTTTGGATTATTTTTTAAAAAATGGTTTTAAAAAAGATGAGACAATAAAGGTTTTAAAATATTTTGGAATTACAGAGGATGGAAATATTGATGGAGAGTATTCTAATCCTTATATAAATGAAGAGATAAAAATTTCAAAAGATAAAATAAAAAAAGCTAAAAATCTTTTAAAAAAGATAAGAGAAACAAAAGAGTACCCTTTTATTGATAAAAAGATTATCACATCTTGGAATGCTATGATGATTGATGCAAAATTGAAAAGTTTTTTCATAGATGAGAGATTTAAAAAAAGTGCTCTTGTCTCTTTGGATAATCTAATAAAAACTATGTATATTAACAAAAATTTATATCACCAAATAAAAGATAAGAATATTCCTACTAAAAAAGCCCTTTTAGAAGATTATGCATATTTAATAAAAGCTTTAATAACTGCATATGAAGTAACATTGGAAAAAAGATATTTGATTTTAGCAGAGGAGTTACAAAAAAAAGCAAAAGAGCTATTTTTTAAAAATGGAAAATGGTATTTGAGTGTTTCAAAGTTTAAAAGTGTTGCAGATTTAAATGATAGTTACTATACTTCGCCTTTAGCTATTATGATACATAATCTTTTAAAGCTGTCTGCATTAAAAGAGGATTTAAAGCTTTTAAATGATGCAAAATATATAATAGATAAAAACTCTGCTCTAATTTTTCACAATCCAATATATTATCCAGAAGCAACAAGGGCTGTGTTTAGAGAAAAATTAGGAGATATAGTCATTAAAAATAGTAAAAATGTTTTGAAAAAATATCTATTAGATATTGCTATGCTTGATTATCCATACATATTAGTAAAGTCAGGAGATTATAAAGAGTTTTTGGCTTGTAAAATTGATACCTGTTTTGCAAACAATAAAGAGTTTAATAAGATAAAAGAAAAAATTGAGTCTATATTAAATCCAAAAACTTCGAAGTCGGACTTCGAACAAAAATGGGGTAAAAGAGTTATTAATGAAAGATAGAGTATTTAGCAAACCAATAAAAAAACAGTTTGAGTTTGATGAAGAGGTTGCATCTGTATTTGATGATATGATAGCAAGATCTGTTCCATTTTATAAAGAGGTTTTAGATCTTGTTTCTACTTTGGTAGTAAAAAATTCTAAAGAGGGATCAATAGTCTATGATCTTGGATGTTCAACTGGATCAACTTTAATAGAAATTTTTTCAAAAAGTGATAAAGAGTTGAATTTGATAGGACTTGATAACTCTTCTCATATGATAGAAAGAGCAAAGAAAAAAGCAAAAGCTTATGGTGCAAAGATAGATTTTATAAAGAATGATATTTTAGATTTTAATTATAAAAAAGCTGACTGTTTTATTTCAAATTACACTTTTCAATTTATTAGACCATTGAAAAGAGATAAGCTTGTAAAAAAGATTTATGATTCTTTAAATGATGGTGGAATTTTGATTTTTAGTGAAAAGGTAATTAGTGAAGATAAGATTTTAAATAAGCAGCTTATAGATATATATTTTGATTTTAAGAAAAAACAAGGGTATAGCGAATTTGAGATAATGCAAAAAAGAGAAGCTTTAGAAAATGTTTTAGTTCCATATAGTGTAAAAGAGAATGAAGAGATGATAAAAAATGCAGGCTTTAAATATTTTGAAACAGTCTTTAGATGGGCAAATTTTGCAACATTTTTTGCTAGGAAATAGATGTTAAAGTTATATTAAAGTTATTTTTTTAAAATAAAAAAAATATAAAAAAGTAATTATTATGAACCTAAAAAAAAGATTAAATATATTTCTTGCCCTCTTTGTTACTGCTATAGTGCTGCCTACTGTTATTATTTTAATAATAAGTTTTAGGGAATATTCCATAAAAAATGCAACCGATAAAGCAAATATAGTTGCTAATATGGTAAAAGATGGTTTAACTTCTCATATGGAAAATGGGATAATGGATAAAAGAGATATATTTTTATCCAAAATAAAAAGAATAAAAAGTGTAAAAGAATTAAAAATACTTAGATCAAAATCTCTTGAAAAACAGTTTGGAAAAGGTATAGAAAGTTTCCAAAAAATAGATGAAATAGAAAAAGAGGTTTTAAATAGCGGTAAAAAAAGAGATAATATCATTGAAACAAAAGATTCTGTTTTTTTAAAAGTTGTTATTCCTTACATTGCTTCAGCATATGATATCCCTAACTGTTTAAAATGTCATCAGGCTAAAGAGGGAGAAGTTTTAGGTGCAATTAGTATGAAGTTTGATATTACAGATATAAGAAAAAACTCTATTGTCACAATAACAAAAGTTATATTTTTAATATTTATTGTTTCTTTATTAGGATTATTGGTTGTTAATTTTTATACAAAAAAATATGTGGAATTTTTTGAAAATTTAAAAAATATTTTACAAAAAGCATATAAAGGAGATTATACTGGAAGGTTAGAGATTTTTAAAGATGGAGAGATCTTAGAGGTAAGTAAATGGGTAAATGCTTTGCTTGAAAAAATTGAAAATAGCTTAAATTGTATAAAGAGAAGTGTGAATTATTTTATCAATATAAAAACAAAAGGTGTTGACCCTCTTTTTTCCATACAAGAGCTTGTCAACGAGTTAGCTGCAGTCTATAAATTTAAAAATATTATAGAAAAAGATAAAGATAGATTCCAGATTTATGATAGAGTAATAGAATTATTACAAAATAAGTTTGATTTACATAACTTTATATTTTATGAAATAGATAAGCAGGCAAATATTAGAAAAATCTATTATAAAAATATTGAAGATGAGATTTGTAGCAATGCAAATGAAGATATAAATTTATGCAGAGCATATAGAACTGGAGATATTATTGCATCAGATAAATATTTGCATATTTGTGAAGCTGCAAAGAATAGTGATAAATTTTATCTTTGTATTCCATTAAATATAACAGATGATTTTTCTATTGTTATATCATTTGTAACTTCAGCTAAAGATGAATATAAAAGAATAAAAAATGCAATAAATAACTTTAAAAATTATCTAGAAGTATCTAAAAATGTAATAGAAACTAAAATTTTATTGGAAGAGTTAAAAGATATGAGTTTAAAAGATAGAATGACTGGTGCTTATAATAGAAGATATTTAGATATTTTTGTGAAAAAAAATATTCCACAGGCTTTAAGAACAAAAATTCCATATTCAGTTATGATGTTAGATATTGACTATTTTAAAATGGTTAATGACAAATATGGACATGATATTGGAGACAAAGTTATAAAGGAGTTAGTAAATAGTATAGCAAATAATATTAGAGAATCTGATATTGTAATTAGATTTGGCGGTGAAGAGTTTTTGGTGTTACTGCATAATTGTAATAAAGATAACGCTAAAAAAGTTGCTGAAAAGATTAGTAAAGATTTTAAATCTAAAACTATAGAAGTTGGAGGTGAAAAATTTAATAAAACAGTAAGTATTGGGATATCAGAATTTCCAAAAGATACAAAACAGTTTTGGCAAGCTATAAAATTTGCAGATATGGCTTTATATAAGGCTAAAGAGAGTGGAAGAGATAGAATTTTTATGTATGATGAGAATTTATTTGAGAAAAAAGATAATTATTGATAAATTATCTAAATAAATCTGGTCTTGTTTTTTTCATATGTTCAATTACTTTTATTATCTCTTCATATCCCATTTCTCCTTCTTCATCCTCAAAAACCTCATCCATGGCCTCAAGATAAGCATCTATTGCTTGCGGCATCTTTTCTTCTGGAACGCCTGCATAATGTAAAGCAACTCCTAACATATCAGCAAGCTGCATTGCTAGCTCTTCAATTTCAAATTCTGCCTCTTCAAGTTTGCTTTTAAACATTTTTTTCATTGTTCTTCCTTTGATTTTAACAGTTCTTCTATAAATGATTTTAGCTCACTATATATAAATTGTTCTTTAAAATTTTTTATTTTTCCACCACTAGCATTAGGATGTCCTCCACCACCTGCTATTTCGTAAGCCATTTTTGAAACATCCATCTGGTTATTTGCTCTTAGGCTAAAAGTTCCTCTGCTATTTATATTCATAAAAAAGTGAAAATCAGGATTTTTTCTTAAAAATCCATTTCCAACTATAGAGCTATTTTGAATACCAAATGTTAAAATCCCTTTATGACCTTTATAATAGATACTCATATTATCTTTTCTTTGTGTAAGAATTTCGACAATATATTCTGTTACAAGATTGTCTAAAGTATCTTTTTTATCTTTTTGGAAAAAACTCTTTTTTAATTTATAAATATTGTCATCTAAAATTATATGACCATCTTTTTTATCTAAATATTCTATTGAATTTAAAAGAACATAATGTTTATAGGATATATTGATATTAGGAAACATATATCTATTTATCTCTTTTGCTTCATCAATAAGCCTCATTAATACTTTTCCATACTCAAATAGCTCATCATTTTCAAGCCAAATATCTAAACTATTTATTGCATCTATTAATTTAGAAATATTTTTGAGATCAAATCCTTTTTTATTAAAAAAATCATAAGTTATTTTAGAAGCAGACCTTGTAATATCTAAAAAATACCAGTTAAATTTCTCGGCACTTTCAAGTCCAGATCCATGGTGATCTAATAGTTGTAACTCTATGTTATAACCATCATTTTTATATTCAGCTACTTTTTCATCTAAATATTTTGATTCTTCTAATGTTAAATTTAAATCAGTTATCAAGATAAAATTTTTTTCCTCTTTTTTTAAACTGTTTAAGATTTGATTGATTCTAACTAATACCTCATCACCATAATTTGCATTAAAAAATTCTATTTTTTCAAAAATTTGATTAGTAATAAGTTGGCATCCATATCCATCAAGGTCTGTATGCGATAAGTGGTATAGTTTCAATTTTTTCCTTTATTCTAAAAGATCTTGTAGGGTTAATTCTTCTAAATATTTATCGATTTTATTTTGAAGCTTATTTAAAAATGGCCATAATGTACAAAAACTGCCTTTATTACTTGGACAGCATTCTTGTGCAGGTGAACAGTCAAATACACTGATATTTTTCCCTTCAGCTGCTTGTGCTATCTCTTTAATAGATAATTTATTTGGAGGTCTAGAAAGAATAAAACCACCAGTTGCACCTTTGAAGGATTTTAAAATTCCTCTTTTTGCAAGATTTTGTAAAATTTTTGCCAGAAAGCTTTTTGGAATGTCTAACTGTTTTGATAGTGTATCTGCGCCAACTGGTTCATTTCGTCTTGCAATTAATATTAATGACAAAAGTGCATATTCAGTAGCTCTTGTAAATAGCATTTTCTATCCTGGTTTTTTGATTTAAATTATACTAAATTTATCCTATTTAAAAATTGTTATAATAATTAGATAAAATATTTGTTTTTTATTTAAGGGCTTTATTTAGTATTGCAAAAAAAAATTTATACAGGTATAATGTCAACTCAAAATCACATAGACCAATCAGGAGGCTAAAATGGCTTTGGATTCGGCGAAGAAACAAGAAATCATCGCTAAATTTGCATCAAGTGAGAATGATACAGGCTCACCTGCAGTACAAATTGCTCTTTTAACTGAAAGAATTAAATATCTTACAGAACATTTAAAAGAGCATAAAAAAGACCATTCATCAAGATTAGGATTACTTAAACTTGTTGGTCAAAGAAAAAGACTTCTTAGATATTTAAAAAGAAAAGATTATGATAAGTATCAAGAAGTTATAACTGCTCTAAATATTAGAGGTTAAAATAGCAAAAAGATGGATAATCCATCTTTTGCTTCTTAAAATTTTTCCACTACTAAACTTACTTATAACGTACCTACAATCTTTTTTTTTAAAAGAAAAATAGAAGCAAAATTCCAAATTACTAATTCACAATTCCTAATTACTATTTACTATTTACAAATTATCATCTTATATTTTTTCTATAATAAAACTTGACAATAATACACTCAATTTTATATAATACATTCAGCAAATAAAATATATGAGTGCTAAAAGAGAATAAAATGATTGATAAAAAAGTTCTAATTTTAGAAACTATTATAAAAGAGTATATAAAAAATCCAACGCCTGTTAGTTCAAAACATTTACAATCTAAATTAAATATAAAAATATCTTCAGCAACTATAAGAAACTATTTTAAAAAAATGGTAGAAGAGGGTGAATTAGAACAGCTGCATATAAGTAGCGGCCGAATTCCTGCAATTAAAACTTTAAAAAATTACTGGAAAAATGTTTTAAAAGATAAAAAAGATTTAAAAATAGAAAATTCTTCTAATATTAAAGAGTCAACTAAAAAATTTAATATTTTTTGTGAGTATAAGTTTTATGAGCCAAATAGATTAAAAAGTGTTATTAATTTTAAAGATAGATTTATTATATTGGAATTTGAAAATAGTGAATTTATTATAGAGTATAATGAGCCAATATATAGATTTTTTAAAGAGTTTTTGGGAAATGAGGTATCTGATCTTGTAAAGATATGTAGACAAATTGGATTAACTACTCTATCTAAAAAGTTAAATGCAGTATCAAACGAAGACATAATATCTGAAGGGATAGAAGAACTTTTGGATATTGTGGCAAAAAATAGAGAATGGGGCAATAAAAATATAAAAGCTATTTTAGATGGAATAATACTTGATGATTTAAAGCCTGGAATATATTTTGAAGAGGTCGTTCCAACTGGTTATCTTGCATATAATACAAACGCCCAAATAGAGAAAAAAGATGCAAAAATGCTTTGTATAGGTCATTTATCAAGAGATTATGAAAAATTTTTTAATAATTTAACAAAGGAGTAGAAAATGGCAGAAGAGAAAAAAAATATACAAGAGGAAAACGTAGAAAAAGCTAAAGAAGTTGAAGTAGAAAATAAAGAGAAACCCTCTAAATTAGAAGAGTTAAAAGAAAAATTAAAAGAGTGTGAAGATAGATATGTTAGAGTTCATGCAGATTTTGAAAATAGTAAAAAAAGGCTTGAGAAGGAAAAGATTCAAGCAATTGAATATGCTTTAGAGAAATTTGCTCAAGACCTTTTGCCAGCACTTGATAGTCTTGATATGGCATTAGCTGCTGTAAATCAAGAGAATTTAAAAGCTGAGGAGGCTGTTGAAAAACTAAAAGAGGGTATAAAACTTACAATTGAGCAATTCATTAAAGCTTTTAATAAACATGGAATTGAGGTTATAGAAATAGAAGAGGGAAGCGAATTCAACCCTCATCTTCATGAAGCCCTCTTACAAGTAGATGATGCTGGGAAGAAAGCTGGAGAAATAGTTCAAGTTATTCAAAAAGGTTATAAATATAAAGAGAGAGTACTTAGGCCAGCTAAAGTAAGTGTGGCTAAATAGTTTTGCTACTAAAGTAGCAGAAAAGTTTAGTCAATTTAGTTAAAATTTTAAAAAATATAAATAAGGAGAAAAAAAATGGGAAAAGTTTTAGGTATAGATTTAGGTACAACAAACTCATGTATGGCAATTTATGAAGGAAAAGAAGCAAAAGTTATTCCAAATAAAGAGGGTAAAAATACAACTCCATCTGTTGTTGCTTTTACAGATAAAGGAGAAGTTTTAGTTGGTGATCCAGCTAAAAGACAGATGGTAACAAACCCAACAAGAACTATATATTCAGTTAAAAGAATTATGGGTTTAATGTGTAATGAAGAAAAGGCTAAAGAAGCAGAAAAAAGACTTCCATATAAAATTGTTGATAGAAATGGAGCATGTGCAGTTGAAGTAGAAGGAAAAGTTTATACTCCACAAGAGATTAGCTCTAAAATTTTGATGAAATTAAAAGCTGATGCAGAAAGTTATCTAGGTGAAGAGATAACTGAAGCTGTTATTACTGTTCCTGCTTACTTTAATGATGCTCAAAGAAAAGCTACTAAAGAGGCTGGAATCATTGCTGGACTTAATGTTTTAAGAATTATAAATGAGCCAACAAGTGCAGCTTTAGCATATGGACTTGATAAAAAAGAGGCAGAAAAAATAGTAGTATATGACCTTGGCGGTGGTACATTTGATGTTACTATTCTTGAAACTGGTGATAATGTTGTTGAAGTTTTAGCAACTGGTGGTGATGCATTTTTAGGTGGAGATGATTTTGATAATAGAATAATTGATTGGTTAGTTGAAGAGTTCAAAGCTGAAACTGGAATCGATTTAAAACAAGATGTTATGGCTCTTCAAAGATTGAAAGAGGCAGCAGAAAATGCAAAAAAAGAGCTTTCAAGTGCAACAGAAACTGAAATAAATTTACCATTTATTACAGCAGATCAAACTGGGCCAAAACACCTTGTTAAAAAATTAACAAGAGCTAAATTTGAAGGAATGATAGAGGATTTAGTAAATAAAACCATTACAAAATGTGAAGAGGTTCTTAAAGATTCTGGACTATCAAAAAATGAAGTTAATGAAGTTGTTATGGTTGGAGGATCAACAAGAATTCCTCTTGTTCAACAAAAAGTTAAAGAATTTTTTGGCAAAGAGTTAAATAAATCTGTAAACCCAGATGAGGTTGTTGCTGTTGGTGCAGCAATTCAAGGAGCTGTACTTAAAGGTGAAGTAAAAGATGTATTGCTTCTTGATGTTGTTCCACTTAGCCTTGGAATTGAAACACTTGGCGGAGTAATGACAAAACTTATTGAAAAAGGTACAACTATACCAACTAAGAAAACACAAATATTTAGTACAGCTGAAGATAATCAGCCAGCAGTTACTATACATGTATTGCAAGGTGAAAGAGAACTTGCAAAAGATAATAAATCTCTTGGTACATTTACACTTGAAGGTATTCCACCAGCCCCAAGAGGAGTACCACAAATTGAAGTAACTTTTGATATTGATGCAAATGGTATCTTAACTGTTACAGCTAAAGATAAAGCGACAGGTAAAGAGCAACAAATCAAAATCACTGGAACAAGTGGTTTAAGTGAAGAAGAGATTGAAAGAATGGTAAAAGAGGCTGAAGCTCATAAAGAAGAAGATAGAAAAAGAAGAGAGTTGATTGAAGCAAAAAATCAAGCTGATGCACTAGCTTATCAAACAGAAAAAAGCTTAAAAGAGGCTGGTGATGCAATTAGTGCAGATGAGAAAGCTCAAATAGAAAAAGCACTAAATGAGCTTAAAGAAGCGTTAAAAGATGAAAATGTAACAAAAGAGCAAATTGAAGCAAAAGTACAAGCTTTAACTCAAGTTAGTCATAAACTTGCAGAAGCTATGTATAAAAAAGAGCAAAGTCAAGCTCAAGGCGGAGCACAAGCAGGAGCAGGCGAAAGTAAAAAAGGTGGCGGCGAAGAAGACGTAATTGACGCTGAAGTTG
Organism: Nitrosophilus kaiyonis; assembly: GCF_027943725.1. Classification (NCBI taxonomy): domain Bacteria; kingdom Pseudomonadati; phylum Campylobacterota; class Epsilonproteobacteria; order Nautiliales; family Nitratiruptoraceae; genus Nitrosophilus; species Nitrosophilus kaiyonis. Next base: position 1,276,813 of record NZ_AP025696.1, read on the forward strand.
AATAAAAATTGCGGGTTTTTACCCGCAATACAAAGTAATAAAATATGCCAAAATTATCACATCCTTTTAAACCAATAATTGATAAAAACTCTAAAATTTTAATACTTGGCTCTTTTCCAAGCCAAGACTCATTTAAAAACTCTTTCTATTATGGTCATAAATTTAATCAATTTTGGAAACTAATATCTGCAATTTTTGAAGAGAATGAGCCAAAAACAGTAGAGGAGAAGATATCCTTTTTAAAAAATCATCATATTGCTCTTTGGGATATGGCAAAAGAGTGTAGAAGAGTAAACTCTTCTGATAGTAATCTAAAAGAGATAAAAGTAAATGATATAGAGTCTTTAGTAAAAGAGTATCCAAATATAAAGGCAATATTTTTTACTGGAAGATTAGCTCAAAAACTATATGAAAAACACTTTTCTCACCTAAATATTCCTACATATTATCTTCCTTCACCATCTCCAGCATATAGAAAGATGAGTTTTGAAGAGAAACTTAAAAAATGGGAAATTATTAAAGATATATTAAATAAAAGATAGTTAATAGTGACTTGCAATAAAACCTAAAATAAAAAAAGCTAAAATTGTAATAATTGGTAAAAAAACATAAAATATTTTATCTACCTTTTTAAAAAGATATAGATAATAATATATCCAGCTAAAAAGAAGTAAAATTATATGAGTTAAAAAGAGTGGAAAGTATATCCACTCATATTTGCTAAAAATTGTTGCAAAAACTAAAAAAATTAACATAAAAATATCTAAAAAAAATTTCTTTTTATCACCTTCAAAATCTTTATAGATTTTATAAAATGTTATTAAAAATACTAACGCCAAAAAAATTGCAAATTTAACCATTTAAGTACTCTTTAAAATCTTTTTTAAATTTTTCTATTTTTGGTGAAATTACAACCTGGCAATAGCCTTGATATGGATGATTATCATAGTAGTTTTGATGATAATCTTCTGCTTTATAAAAAGCTTTAAGTGGCTCAATTCTTGTTACTATTTTATTATTGAATATTGGATTTAATTTTTTGATCATCTCTTTTGCAATCTCTTCTTGCTTTTCATTAAGTGGAAAAATAACGCTTCTATATTGTGTTCCAATATCTGCGCCTTGACGATTTAGCTGAGTTGGGTCATGTATAGAAAAGAAAATTTCTAAAATATCTTTATAGCTTATTTTCTCATTATCAAATCTGATTTTAACTACTTCTACGTGGCCAGTTGCTCCGCTGCAAACCTGCTCATATGTCGGATTTTCTCTTTTGCCACCGCAGTAACCGCTTTCTACTTCAATTACTCCTTTAACTCTTTTAAATATAGCTTCTAAACACCAAAAGCATCCTCCGCCAACTATCGCTTCTTCAATCATTTTAACTCCTGAAATTTTTCAAGTATTTTTTCACAATCTTCACTTTCAAAAAAACAGCTCAAAGAGTTACAAAGCATATATTTTTTATTGACATCTTCTTTTAAATTTATAAAAGGGTAGAAAAAATCTATCTTTTTAGAGCATTTTATAAGATTTTCTTTATTGGATTTTATTAAAAAATCATCTTTTAAAAATCTTATTATATCCTCTACAAATAAAGAGCAGTATGGAAGATATTTGTATATCTTTTCACTATAATATTCCAATGTCAAAAATGAAAATTTTTTATATTTTTCATCAAATATATTTCCAAGAGTAAGCATCGCTGATACTATAGTTGCTGCACTACTTGGATAAGTTGCATCAGTATAATCAGCTTCATTTTTAAATTCTCCTTTACTAAAATACCATTTTCCCTCTTCCCAAAAATCTATCAATGCATAGTTTATAAGTTTCACACTTAAAGCCAAATACTCTTCATTTAAAGTTGTTTTATATCCTTGTAACAATGCTATTGCTAAATATGCATAATCTTCTAAAAAAGCTTCAATTTTTGGCTCTTTGTCTATCAATGTTACATGATAAAGCTTATCATTAATATAGAGTCTATTTAAAAGATTTTTTATACCTTCTTGAGCAAATTCAAAATATCTATTATCAATCCTTGAAGCAATAAAAAGAGTTTCAATCATCATAGCATTCCAAGAAGTGATAATCTTTTTATCAATAAATGGGTAGACTCTATCTTTTCTTATATCTTTTAATATTTTAAAAACTCTTGATTTTTCTTTAAAATCGCATAAATCTTCAACTCTTACAATATTTTTACCTTCAAAATTTCCTTTTTTTGTTATTGATAATTTGTTTAAAATCTCTTTTATCTCCTTGTCGTTAAATCCGTCCTCTTTTAATTTTTCATAAATCTCATCATAGCTATATATAAAATATTTTCCCTCTTCTCCTTCACTATCTGCATCACTTGCAGAGTAAAAAAGATAGTTTTGGCTCATAAAATCGCACATAAAATCGAGTATCTCAAAAGCAATATTTTTATAAAATTCATCTTTACTTGCAAAATAGGCATTAAGATAACTTCTTGCAATTAGTGCATTGTCATATGCCATCTTTTCAAAATGTGGGACCAACCACTTCTCATCAACGCTATATCTATAAAATCCTCCATCTATTAAATCTCTAATGCCACCTTTTGCCATATTTTTTAGTGTATTTGATGCCATATCCCATGCAACACTATTATAAGTTAATTGATATATCTTAATTAATGTATTTATGATTGATGTTTGAGGAAATTTTGGTTTTGAGCTAAATCCTCCATGAACAGGATCATATATTGCTTTTATATTTTTTATATATTTTTCTATGATATTCATATCAAACTTAACTGCTTTTTTAGGTTCATTTGGACTTTTCATATATTTATCAATCTCTTTTGCCTGATTTAAAATATCTTCTGGTTTTTTCTTCCATAATTCAGCTATCTTTTGTATTAACTGCATAAATCCTAACATGTTATATTTAGGCTCAGGAGGTATATAAGTTCCTGCAAAAAACGGCTTTTTATCAGGAGTCATAAATATTGAAAGTGGCCATCCTCCTGGTCTTTGGTTTAAAAGTTGATATACCTCTTGATAATATTTATCAATATCTGGTCTTTCTTCTTTATCAACTTTTATAGAGATAAAATGCTCATTTAAAAATTTTGCTATTTTTTCATTTTCAAAAACCTCTTTTTCCATTACATGGCACCAGTGACAACTACTATATCCAATAGATAAAAAAATAAGCTTTTTTTCCTTTTTTGCTCTCTCAAAAGCTTTATCACACCAAGGATACCAATCAACAGGATTGTTTGCATGCTGTTTTAGATATGGTGAATCTTCATTAATAAGTCTATTTGGCATAGATTTCCTTTTGTTTTTAATACATAGCCTAAAGTAATTTTAGTTAAAATATAATTAATAAAGAGATATAGTAATTTTTTCCATATAATAAATAAAGAAATAGATAGTAATATAAAAAAAAATTATATAAGGAGTTTATTTAATGAAAAAATATCTCATAATTTTTACTATTTTTATCTCCTATCTTTTTGCTTTTGGTTCTTTTGAAATGAATCAAAAAATTTTAGAGCCAAATGAAGCTTTTAAGCCAAGTATGAAAATAAAAAAGGATGGATTAGAATTTAAAATTGATTTAGCAGAAGGAATTGATGTATATAAGGATAAAATAAAGTTAAAATTGATTTCTCCTCAAAAAAAAGATATTCCTTTATCACTTCCTCCGGCAAAAGAAGAAAATGGTGAAAAACTATATTATAAAAATGTTACATTTTTTGTTCCCTTTAAAGATTTGCCAATAGGAGAGATAAAACTTGAACTTCATTATCAAGGATGTTCAAAAGCAGGGCTTTGTTATCCTCCTTTAAAAAAAGAGTTTATTGTAAATGTTCCAAAGATAAAAAAAGAGAAAAAAGTTACAAAAAAATTTACAAGTGAAGAAGAGAGTATTGCTTCAACTTTAAAGCATAAAAATATTTTTATAATACTTTTAACATTTTTTGGATTTGGCCTTTTACTTGCGTTGACTCCTTGTGTTTTTCCAATGATTCCAATTCTTTCATCTATTATTGTAGGGACAAAAAATATTACAGCTAAAAAAGCTTTTTTACTATCATTGGTATATGTTCTTTCTATGTCTGTAACATATACAATTGCTGGAGTTTTAGCTGGACTTTTTGGATCAAACCTTCAAGCAGCTTTTCAAAATCCTTGGATTATCTCAATTTTTGCTCTTATTTTTGTTGCATTGGCTTTGAGTATGTTTGGATTTTATGAGATAGGTCTTCCAGCTTCACTTCAAACAAAGCTGTCTAAAAAGAGTGATGAAGCATCACATAAAGGTGGTATTATTGGTACAGCAATTATGGGATTTTTATCTGCTTTGATAGTTGGACCTTGTGTTGCTCCTCCACTTGCTGGTGCTTTAATTTATATTGGTCAAACAGGTGATGCCTTGCTTGGAGGAGCAGCTCTTTTTGCTTTAAGTCTTGGTATGGGAGCTCCTCTCTTATTGATTGGAACCGGAGCTGGTAAATTTATGCCAAAACCTGGAGCCTGGATGAGTGCTGTTTCAAAGGTTTTTGGCGTTATAATGCTTGGAGTTGCTATTTGGATGCTTGAAAGAGTTTTCCCTCCAATGATAACCATGATTTTATGGGCATCACTTTTTATAGGAAGTGCTGTTTATTTAAGAACATTTGAAAAAATTGAAGAAAATGCTCACTGGTTTAATTATCTTAAAAAAAGTATTGGTCTAATTTTATTTATTTATGGTATTTTTATATTTTTTGGTGCATTTACTGGAGCAAAAAATATATTTGACCCATTAAAAGTTATAAAAGAGAAAGAAAATGTCGAAAAAGTAGTTGAAAAAAAAGTTGAATTTAAAAAAATCCATTCATTAAAAGAGTTAAATGAGATTTTAAAAGAAGCGAAAAAACCTGTTCTTGTAGATTTTTGGGCAAAATGGTGTGTAAGTTGTAAAGAGCTTGAAGAGATAACATTTAAAGATAAAAGAGTAAGAGAAAGATTTAAAGATTTTTTACTGATTCAAGCTGATGTTAGCTCAAATTCAAAAGAAAACCAAAAACTTATGAAACATTTTAATATTTATGGCCCTCCAGCAATTTTGTTTTTTAAAGATGGTAAAGAGTTAAAAGATTATAGGATAATTGGATATAAACCACCAGAAGATTTTTTAAAAGTTATCGATAATGTAATAAAGGAGAATTAATGAGATTTTTTATATTACTTTTGTTGCCATTATTTATTTTTGGAGCAGATTTTGATTGGGTTGATTCGCTTGACAAAGCAAAAAAGTTAGCAAAAAAAGAGAATAAATTGATAATGGTTATGGTAAGTCAAAAAGGTTGTGAAGCGTGCGAATATATGGATGAAGTGACATTTGAGGATGAAAAATTGATAGAATTCATTGAAAATTTTTATATTCCAGTAAAGATAGATATAAAAGATGCTAAAAAATATGGTTTTAAAGCATTTGGAACACCAACATTTTATTTTTTAGATAAAAATGCAAAACAGATAGGCAGACAATTGGTTGGGGCCGGCAGTGCAAAAGCTTTTTTAGAAAAGTTAAAAGAGTATAAAAGAATGGTAAAATAATAGGTTAATTTTAGTTGAGTATGGTGAGTAAGGTGAGTGTGGTGGTAAGGTGATAAGGGCGAAACTGGGAATTAGTGAGGAAGTGAGAGAGTGGTAATTGGTATATTTGTGATTAGTTATTAAGGGAGAAGGTTGAAGGCTGAAGGTAGAAGGGGTTAGTGATAGTTGAGTAGTTGAGTAGTTTTAACTCCTCAACCATTTTAACCATTTTAACCACTCAACCAAATTCCCGATTCCTAATTACCAATGTCAAATAGAAAGGATTTTTATGCTTATAGAGGGTGCGAAATTTTTTGAAGATTCAAAATTTAAAAGTTATGATATTGAGATAGAAGAGGGCAAAATTTTAAAAAAAATTTCAAGTAAAAAAGAGAGTAATATTTTTGTTATACCTCCATTAGTAGATTTAAATATAAAGCCTCTTGATGATAAAGTAAATGCTTTAAATTTAAAAAATTTAGCAAATGCTGCTAAAAAAAGTGGTGTGTTATATGCAGCTTTGAATCCCCAAATCGAGCCATCTATAGATAATGAAATAATTTTAGAGTTTATTAAATCTCAAGATATAAAAATAAATATTCTACCTCTTTTAAATGCTACAAAAGATGAAAAAAGTTTAACTGAGATTGCCATTCTTTTAAAAAAAGGTGCAAACTCTATATATTTTAATTCTGATATTGACTCTTTTTTAATATCAAGAATTTTTGAATATGCAAAAATGTATGGTGTAACTTTGCATTGTAGAGCACAAAATAGCTCTATAAAAAATAGTGGCGTTATGCATGAAGGAAAAGTTAGCTCAAAACTAGGACTAAGTGGTATAAGTGAAATAGAAGAGATTAGCGAGGTGGCTAAAATTATTGAATTTTCAAAATATTATAATGTTCCAGTATTATTTAAATCACTTTCAAGCTCAAGAAGTATAGAAATAATCCAAAAAGCAAAAGAAGAGGGTATAAAAGTCTATAGTGAAGTATCGATTTATCATTTAACAAAAACTGATGAAGAGTGTAGTGGTTATAATACATATTTTAAAATAGATCCACCTTTAAGAGATGAAAAAAATAGAAAAAAATTGATTGAATATTTAAAAAATGGATATATTGATACTATAACATCTTTGCATTCACCAAAATCTAATGTTTTAAAAGATGTAAGTTTTGATGAGGCTGCATATGGTATAGATTCTATAGAAAATTATCTTGTAAATCTTTATGAAACTTTTGTTGAAAAGAATATCATAAATTTTGAAGATTTAATAAAATATATCTCACTTAATCCTTCAAAAATAGCAAAAATAGAAAATTTTGAAAAAAATTTTATAGTTTTTGATACGAAAAATAAAGAGATTATAAATATCAATAGCGATGGATAAAAAAGATACCAATTGCAGAAGATATCATTGTTATTAAAAAAAATATAAAAGAAAATGCTATACCTACAGATGGATCAGTGTTAATTAGTTTTAATCCATATAAAAATGTTAACTCTCTTGCTCCTACTCCTCCTATTGTTATTGGCAAGACTGCTACAACACTTGATATGAGAAAAAGTGTAAGAAAGTCTATATAATTTACACTATCTGGTAAAGATTTTATAATAAAAAATGCACATATAAGCTGCAAAGATTGTACAATAAATCCTAAAAAAGTGGTTTTATCTAAATAGGTTAAAAAGTTTTTGAAAAGTTTTTTATGTAAATATAGAAAAATAGGATAAATTATGAAAGCTATAATAATTGATAAAAATTTCAGCGGTTCAAATATTTCAGCAAAAGAGCTAAAATAAAAAAGAACTCCTGCTAAAAAAATAAGTGCAATAAGGCCGCTAATTCTATCAAGCAGAGTTGCTTGAATAAGCAAAATTGCAGGAGTGTTAAATCTCTTTCTTAAAATATATATTTTATATCCATCTCCCCCAATGCCTCCTGGTAAAAAAAGATTATAAAACATTCCAAGATAATATAGAGTTAAATTTTTAATTTCACTAAGATTTATCCCTATTTCTTTGAAATAGTAGTTTAGTCTTATTGAACTTATAATTTTTGAAAGATTAAAAAATATAAAAGCTAAAAAGAGATAATAAACATTGCTTTTTTTTAAAATCTCAAAAAGTCTGCTTGTATCAATCTGAGATAATACAAAAAAGAGTAAAAGAAGAGAAAAAACAATTTTAAAAAATGTTTTTACTCTTTTTTTTAAATGGCTATTATCCAATGTTTAATGTCCTATAAATTTTTCTTTTATCACATAAGGTTTTTTATTTTGAGATTCATAATAGGTTCTCATCATGATTTCTGCTAAAAAACCTGTAGTTATTAGCTGAATGCCTCCAAGAGTTAGCATAACACCAAGTATTAAAAGTGGCCTTTGTCCAATGTCATATCCAAACAGTTTTAATAAAAATAGATAAAAATCTATTAATATTCCTATTCCAAACATACCAAATCCAAGTGTACCAAATAGATGCATAGGTTTATTTCCATATTTTTGAAAAAATAGCATAAGCATCAAATCACTTATTACTTTAAATGTTCTTCCTATGCCATATTTACTTACTCCATGTATTCTTGGATGATGTCGTACTGGCATTTCAGTCATTTTTGCTCCATAAAGGGCAGCAAGTACAGGAATAAATCTATGAAGTTCTCCATAAAGACCAAGATTTTTAGCAACATCTTTTCTAAAAACTTTCAGTGTACATCCATAATCGCTTATATACACACCGGTACTTTTTCTAATAATCCAATTTGCAATTTTGCTTGGAATTTTTCTTAATAAAAATCCATCTTGTCTTTTTGCTCTTATTCCTGCAACTACATCCCAACCCTCTTTTTCTAATTTTTCCATCATTATAGGAATATCTCTAGGGTCATTTTGTAAATCGCCATCAATTGTTGCAATAATTTCACCTTCTGCTTCATCAATTCCAGCTGCCATCGCAGTTGTTTGACCAAAATTTCTATTAAATACAATAAGTTTTGTTTTCTCGTCTGCTTCTTCTTTTATTTTTTGAACAGTATTGTCTGTCGAGCCATCATCAACGAAAATAAGCTCATAATCAATTCCTTTTAACGCTTCTCTTAAAGCTTTAAATAATGGCTTAATATTTTCCTCTTCATTCATTACAGGAATAACAACAGATAATTTTTTCATAAATCACCTCTTTTTAAAATAAAATAGTAACTTAAACGTGCAGCAAAATAGACAAAAAAAGCACTAAAAATAACATCACTTAAAAAGTGTCCACCTTGAATAATTCTTATCAATCCAACAAGACTACCCCAGCTTAATGCTAAAATTGCAGTGATTATTTTTTCTTTTTTTCTTCTAAAAAGTGGAACTAAAGATATAAAATAAAATGCTGCTGCTGCATGTCCACTAGTAAAAGAGCAGTTTTTTTTACACTGATTAGTTTTTATAAATGCAGGTGCAAACTTTTTATCTCCACCAAACTCATTTATCTGTATTGGCCTTGCTCTTCCCCAATGATTTTTAAAAATCTCATTGACTATTAAGCCTGGACCTAAAATTAAAGATACAATCAAATATATTAAAGCCCTTTTTTTTATTCCAAAAATATCTTTTTTAAAAATATAGTCTAAAATTAATAAAATTAATATAGATATAGCAAAAATTTTAATAATAATGATTGTTGATTTATATATAAATTTTACAAAAGGCTCATTTTTTAAATAAAATCCAACTCCCTCTTTAAAAAAAAGGCTGCTAACTTTCAAGTCGATTTGAGGAAAAGTTATAAAAATAAAAGCAGATATGATAAATAAAAAAATGATAAATATATCAAACTTTTTTATTTTCAACTCAATATCCCTTGAATCTTTTCAAATAATATATATGATAAACTCTGCTAAAATCTTTGTATAAAGTGACTTTTATAGTAGCTATTTTTTTATAACTTTCAAATCTTTTTGTAACATCTTTAATTTGGGCTCTTTTTGTAATAAAAATAAAATCTTCTCCAATATGCTTTTGTAAATCAGTTACCAAATCAAACTGATTTCTTAATAGATGTTTTGGATTGTACATAACTGCATCAAATGGATGAGGTTTTAGATAAAAAATCATCTCACTCATCAATTTTCTATCATCAAAAAGAAGTTTCACATTTGGATAATTTTTAATAATAGGCTCAATTTTTTTAGCAACCTCTTCCCATCCTAAAACTCTTTTATATGGGTCTGTTTTAGAAGTTAGTTCAATATTTAAAATATTTGCTATGGCTTGATAATGATATAAAATTAGTGCCAATAAAATATTAATAACTATGCCAATAGCTAACAATTTTTTTCTATTTTTTATAATCAGATATGAAACTACAAGAATTGTTGCTGCAACATATGTTGGTGCAGCCCAATTTGCAAACGCTCTTGCTAAAAAGCTTTGTAATGTGATTATTGCTAAAAAAGGAAGAGTAAATGAGTAGAGTAGTTTAAATCTATCCTCTTTTATAAATGGTTTAAAAATTAAAAAAATCAAAACTGCAAAAAATATTGGGCCAAAAACTCCAAACTGAGCGCCCAAAAATTCTAACATCTTATTTAAATGAAAAAGGTCCCTATCTATTTCACTTATCTCTTTTGTATGCATAAAACTTATAAATTTATGATGATAATTCCATATTAGATTTGGCATATATACTAATGCAGCAAGTAGCATAGTTAAGTATAGTTTTATATTTTTTAGATGTTTTTTATGCTCTTTTGATATGAAAAGATATAAAAATACACTTATTACAAAAATTATCATAGTATATTTGCTTAGAAGACCAAATCCAGCACTAAAACCAGCTAATATCCAGTAAAAGTCTTTGTTTGTTTTAATAGCTTTTATAAAAAGATATAATGTAAGCGACCAAAAAAATAGTAAAACCACATCTGTTGAGATAATTAAAGATGACATTGAAACAGCAGGAAGTGTTATAAAAGCAAAAGCGCTCCAAAATGCTATTTTTTCATCAAAAAGCTCTTTTGCAATCAAAAAGATTATTATAGATGTTATTGGATAGAGTAAAAGAGCTGGAAGTTTTATACAAATTTCGCAATCACCAAATATGGAAGTAAATAGTGCTATAGTCCATGCAATCATAGGCGGCTTTGAATAGTAGCCAAAATCAAGATTCTTAGACCAAAACCAATAATATGCTTCATCCATATAAAGATCTATATTTGTATTTAATAGTACGAAAAATCTATAAGCAGTAATTATTAAAAGTAAAATTATATAATTTTTAAAATAGCTATTTTGCAATTTTTTCCTTGTTGCATATAATATTTTTTTGTATTATACTTTTTATAGGCTTGGTATTAAATAAAAAGGAGAAGTTATGAAAAGAGAAGCTTCGGTAGCTGGTTCATTTTATCCAGCACAGTGTAATGAAATTGAGTCTATGATTAATCAATATAATCAGATATTAAATCAAGCTTTAAAAAACTCAATAGTTTTAGAGTTAAAACCAAAAGCTATAATATCTCCGCATGCTGGATATGTTTATAGTGGATTTACTGCAAATGTTGCTCATAGAATTTTAGGCAATTCCAAGCCAAAAAGAGTTGTTGTAATAGGCCCTAGTCATAGAGTCTATCTCGATGGAATAAGCGGAAGTTTTTATGATTATTTTGAAACACCATGCGGAGATTTAGAAATAGATAAAGAGTATTTAGAACATTTAAGATCTCTGTTTGATATAAAGTTTATAGAAGCAGCCCATCAAGAGCATAGTACAGAAGTTCAAATGCCATTTATTAAACACTATATTCCTGATGCTAAAGTGATAGAGATGGTATATGGAGATATGGACCCTTTTTATCTTTCTAAAATTTGTGAAGCAATATTAAGTGATAAAGATAATGCTATTGTTATAAGTACAGATTTGAGTCACTATTATCCTTTGAAAGAGGCAGAAAAATTAGATACATATTGTTTAAAAGCTGTACATGATCTTGATACAACATATTTGCATTCCGGTTGTGAAGCATGTGGAAAAATAGGAGTTGAGGCGATTATTTTAGCTGCTAAAAATTTAGGCTTAAAATCTAAAATAATTGATTATAGAACAAGTGCTGATGCAAGTGGCGATGAGAGTGCAGTTGTTGGATATATGAGTGCAATATTTTTGTGATAATTTAATGGTTTTAGAGCTAAGATTTAAGAACTAAGAGTTAAGTGAGTAAAGTTTAGTAAAAGTATTGGTTTGAAGGTATAAAAACTTTACACTTAATTCTTAGTGCTTAGTACTTAGTACTAAATCCTAATGTCTAATGTCTAATAAGTTCAATAAATAACTTTACACAGATACAAACCATAAGGAGGTGCTAAGGTAGTAGAGTATCTTTCTTTGCATTGAAGTTGCTCTAATAGCTGATATTTTGTTAACTCATTTTTTCCTATTTTTATCAAAAAATCAACCATCATTCTAATTTGGCTTCTTAAAAAGCCATTCGCTTCAAAATAGAATATGATTAAATCTTTATATTGATAAAGTTTTGATTTATAAATTTTTCTTTTACTTGATTTTGTTTCGCTTCCAGTTTTCATAAAATATTTAAAATCGTGTTCTCCCTCAAACAAAGATATTGCTTCTTCTATTTTATTTAGATTCAAATGATTTAAAAAAGTTATATAATTTGCTTCAAATGGATTTGGCTCATTAATTTTAATAAGATATCTATATGCTCTTTTTTTTGCCCAATATCTTGCATGGAAATTATCATTTACAATATATAGATTTTTAATTTTAATGGATGGAAATAGATATCTATTAAGGTAATTTTTTAATTTTTCAAGATCTGACCAATGTTTTGGAATATCAAAATGAATAACTTGATTTGTTGCATGAACACCTGTATCTGTTCGACCACTTGCTACTATCTTTGAATCAATTCCAACTCTATTTAGCGCTCTTTTTATATAACCTTGTATAGTTTTATTTGTATGTTTTTGAGACTGAAATCCAAAAAATCTACTTCCATCATAACTAATAACCGCTTTTATTCGCATCAATATCTCTTTAAAACATATTTTTTATATAAAATATATCCAAAAAAGAGCCATAAAATTGATAATATGAAAATTGCGATAAATGGTATCTTTTTTGAAAGTATAAAAGCTAAAACATAAAAAATGGATATTGATAGAATGATCCAAAGATATGTAAAATTTTTTTGATATCTTGGATTTTTAATACCAAGAGCTAAAATTAAAAATATTGATAACATAGGAAATAAAGAAACTATTACAAAAATAGTAAAATCAAAGGCTCTTGTTTTATTTGAAGTGCTCTCAAACCAGTATTCTATAACATTTTTATACTGTTTTGCTTCTAAAACACTTAAATCATTTAAAACCATTCTTTCAAAATGCAATTCATCAAGTTTTCCATTTTCATATGTATAACCTGTACCACTATTTAAAATAAATTTTAGTCCCTCTTTATCAGATTTTATTACTGCCTCTTTTGCAACAATAAAATTTTCTTTATTCATCACTTTTTGGTTATACAAAACAATATTTTCAAATCTATTTTTACCTTTTTGATTCTCTATAAATAAAAGCCAATCCCCAAATTTTTGTCCATATTCACTAGGTTTTATATTGAAGATCGCTTCAGCTTTTTTATAAGCAATAAATCCTTTATACATCTGTTTAGCTTGAGGAATTATGACAAGTGATAGCATTAAAAGAGCAGTTGAAGCTAAAAATGCCATTTTGCCTAAAATATGCGCAATTTTAAATGGTTTAATCCCTAATGAAAATATAACTATCATTTCATAATCATAAGATAGTTTGGATAAAGTCATAACTGCAGAAACAAAAAAAGCTACAGGAATAGTATAAAAAAATATTTGAGGCAAAACATACATATAAAGTTCTAAAAGCTCTAAAAAATCTACTTTTATTATTGATGTAATAGAGACAACTTTAATAAAAAATATCAAAGAAGCAATAGAAAAAAGCGGAAAAAATATAGAGAAAAACATTGTAGAGAAATTTTGATTTATATATCTATTTAATCTAACCATTTATTATCCACTCAAGTAAATTATTAAAAAAATCTTTATAAGTATAAACTATTATCAAAGATATTGCTAAAAATGGTATATATGGAAGTTCATACTCTTTTTTTGAAAATCTAAGATATAAAGATGCTGGAATTGCAAAAATAGCTGATAAGAAAAAAGAGATTATTGATAATTTAATTCCAAGAATTGCTCCTATTGTAGCAGCAACAATAATATCTCCTTCACCCATAGCTTCTATCATTACTGGAGTAGGATAAAAGCTTTTTAGCCAAGGAGCTTTTTTTATCTCTTTTTTTATAGCAAAATTTTCTTTTAATGAAACATAATAGCTTACATAAAATCTTAAAAGCGAAAATCCTCCAGCCATTAAGAGCGCATTTTTTAGATTTTCTAAAATATTAGCAGATGAAAAAATTGATAAAGATAGTGCTAATAGATTTAAACTATCAGGGACTGCCTTATATAAAAAATCTATCATAGATAAAGTAAGAAGCAAAGAAAATGTTAATGCTATTATTAATGAATATATATTTATTCCATTTTTTAAAAAAACTATCACAAATATAATTGCAGTAATTAATTCTATTAATGGATATTGCAAAGAGATTTTGCTTTTGCAAAAATAGCACTCTCCTTTTAAAATAATCCAAGAGATTACTGGAATATTGTGCCACCATTTTAACTGTTTTTTGCATACTGGGCAGTGGCTTGGTGGATAAGCTATATTTTCTCCTTTTGGTATTCTAACAATTAAAACATTCAAAAAAGAGCCAAAAACAAGCCCAAAAATAAAGATTATAAAATAAGTCATAATATACCTTTTATTGTTGCAAAAAAGATGTGATTGGTAATTGGGAATTTGGTTGAGTGGTTAAAAAGGTTAAAATGGCTGAGTAGTAATAAAATAAAACCACTAAACCACTCAGCTACTTAACTACTCAACCAAAAATTCCAAATTCCTAATATTAAATTCCCCCAAATCTTCTCTCTCTTTTTTTAAACTCTTCTATAATATTTTTTAATTCATTTGAAGTAAAATCTGGCCAAAAAGTATCTGTAAAGAAAAGTTCTGCATAAGCAATACGCCATAGCAAAAAATTTGAGATTCTTTTTTCTCCGCCAGTTCTTATTAATATATCCACATCACCAATTTTTGTATCAAAAAAATCTTCAAAATTGTTTTCATCAATTTCAATATTTTTCTCTTTTGCTCTTTTGCAAGCTCTAATTATCTCATCTCTTCCACCATAATTTAATGCTAATACTTGAGTTAGTTTTTTATTATTTTTTGTTTTTTCTTTTGTAAAATTTATCCTATCTTGAAGATTTTTTGAAAATTTAGAAATATCTCCAATAATTTCAAATTTAATATCCTCTTTTATATAAGTTGGAAGCTCTTTTTTTAACCAGTTATCAAGAAGTTTCATTAAAAAGTCAACTTCCATTTTAGGTCTTTTCCAATTTTCTGTACTAAATGCATAAAGAGTTAAAATTTTTATTTCTGGATGGTTTGCGCAAAATGTAGTTATCTCTCTTACAATTTCGGCACCTTTTTCATGGCCTTTTATTCTTGGAAGGCCTCTTTTTTGTGCCCATCTTCCATTGCCATCCATTATTATTGCAATATGTCTTGGTATATTAGCCATCTAGATCCTTGGCAATTTCGGTTAAATCAAAAGAGATTTCAAGTTTTGTTTTTAGTGGACTTTGAATGATTTTCTCTTTTGTGATAAAAACAATTGAATTTTTTTCACTTCCAAATCCAGTTTTTCCCTTAACTATATTGAGACAAATAGCATCTAAATTTTTCTCTTCTAAAGCTTTTTTTGCATTTTTAAGTGCCTCTTTTTCATCCAATTCTGCTTTAAAACCAATAACTTTTATTCCCTCTTTATCAATACTTTTTAAAATATCTATATTTTTTATAAGCTCTAAACACCACTCATCTCCAAGATTTTCTTTTTTAAGCTTTCCAGATTGAGGATATTTTGGTCTATAATCACTAACTGCAGCTGCCATAAATAGATATGGAGTTTTTTGAACTAGTTCAGGCCTATTTAGTTCATTTAATAGATCTGGTTTTTTTAAAACACCTTTTTTTGCTACTCTTATTCTATCTTCTAAATACTCTTTCATTTTTGATGCACTATCTACTTTGAAAATTTCAACAGGAGGCAGATTATTTGTTTCTTTTGTTGTTATAAGTTCAACATTTGCCCCTTTTAAATATAAAGCTGTAGCTAGAGCAAAAGCCTGTTTTCCGCTTGAAAAATTTGAAATGTATCTTACATCATCTATCTTTTCAATTGTTCCCCCACCAGTAACTATAACATTTCTATCACACCAAAATTCATCTTTTAAAAGTTCTCTTGAGGTGGCAAAGAAGATTGTTTCAACATTAGCTAATGCACCTTCCCCTACAGTTTTGCATGCAAGCTCTTTTGTCACTGGCTCAATTATCTTGTACCCATTTAATTTTAAAAGTTTCAAACTTGCTTGAGTAAAAGGGTTTTTATACATATTTGTATTTGCAGCAGGAGCTAATATTTTTGGTTTATTAAAAGCTAATGCACTTTGAAGTAAAAGGTTATCAGCAATTCCATTTGATAATTTATTTATGGTATTTGCTGTTGCTGGGGCTATAACAAAAATATCATAATCTTCACAAACTCCAATATGATTATTTTTATTTGTCCAATCTTCATTTTCTTCTATTAAAACTTTTTTACTTCCAGCAGCTTCAAAAGTAAGAGGAGATATAAATTTTTTAGCAGTTGGGCTCATTACAACTTTAACTTCAGCCCCAGCTTTTACAAAAAGTCTTAAAAGCTCTATTGATTTATAAATTGATATACTTCCTGTAACTCCAAGTAAAATCTTTTTATCTTTTAAAATTTTCATTAATTCTCCTAATGACTATTGACCAATGACTAATGACTTTTTCCAAAAAATTTATAATAAAAATCTTTAACAATTTTCAAAGGGACTCTGCTGATTGCAAGAGAGCCTTTTTTAACATCTTTTGTTACTGTAGTTCCAGCTGCAATTATAACATCATCCTCAATTGTTACAGGGGCAACAAGCTGAGTATCACTTCCAACAAATACATTTTTACCTATTTTTGTTTTATATTTTCTTTTTCCATCATAATTACAAGTGATTGTTCCAGCTCCGATATTTGTTCCTATATCAATTTCACTATCTCCAAGATAGCTTAAATGTCCGGCTTTTACTCCTAAAAGGCGGCTTTTTTTAACCTCTACAAAATTTCCAATATGTGTATCTTTTAAAAAGCTTCCAGGTCTAATTCTAGCCATTGGACCTATAGTTGAATACTCTATATGGCTATCTTCAATGACTGAATTTGCTTTTATATGAGAGTTTTTTATATAACTATCGCCTTTAATAACACATCCACTTTCAATTTCACACTCTCCTTCAAAAGTCACTCCCTCTTCAATAAATATAGTCTCAGGAAGTCTCATAATTATGCCATCTTGCATAAATTTTTTCTTTATTCTTTTTTGCATTATCTCTTCAGCTAAAGCAAGGTCATATTTTGAATTTACCCCTTTAAAATCCTCCTCTTCTACAAATAGTGGCTTTATTGAATATCCTTTATTTACAGCATACTCAATAATATCAGTTAAATAGTACTCTTTTTGAGCATTTTCATTTTTAAGTTTTGGTAAAAACTCTTCCAATAGCTCTTTTTTTATAAGATATACTCCAGCATTTACGCTTTTTATTTTCAACTCATCTTCATTAGCATCTTTTTCTTCCACAATTTTTAATACTTGATCATTTTTTATAACTACTCTTCCATATCCTTTTGGATTTTCAAGCTCAATTACACTCATAACTATATCTGCATCTATATTTTTAAAATTTTTAAGCTCTTGTGAGGTAATAAGTGGCATGTCTCCATTTAATATTAAAACTTTTTCATGTTTAAATTTTACATTTTTTAATGCACCGCCAGTCCCAGGATATTTTTGTAAATCTTGATAATAAAAGTTTAAATTTTCAAAATATTTTTTAATTATATCTTCTATACTTTTAGCTTCATGACCTAAAACAATATTTATATCATTTGATATTTTTTGAGCCTCTTTTATAACATGATATATCATAGGTTTGCCACTAATTTTATGTAAAACTTTTGGAAGAGGCGATTTCATTCTTGTACCTTTTCCAGCAGCCAAAATAACAATACTAATACTCATCAACAACCTTTAGATATAATTGTTCTTGTAATTTGAGTTTTATAATAACAAAAAAGCGTTAAAGAAGAGATTATGGAATGTAAATATTTTGGTAAATGTGGAAGTTGTAAAATTTATAATCTTGGATATGATGGTCAGCTAAATTTAAAAGTAGATGAAAATAGAGCTCTTTTTGAGGATTTTTTTGATGATTTTGAAATTTTTAAATCTTTAGATAGCCACTTTAGGGCTAGAGGTGAGTTTAGAATAACAAATCATTCAAATATAAGCTATAGCATGTATGGATTTGATAAAAAACTTATAAAAATAGATGAATGTCCAATTATGTTAAAACCAATTTTTAATCTTATGCCAAAACTTATTGAAAAGATAAAAAAAGATGAGGTTTTGTCCTATAAACTATTTCGTGTTGATTTTCTAAGCTCTTTAAATAATCAAACTTTAGTTTCATTAATATATCATAAACCAATAGATGAGATTTGGGAAAAAAGTGCAAAAAAATTAGAAGATTTATTTGATATTTTTATTATAGGAAGAAGCAAAGGAGTAAAAAGGGTTTTAAGTCAAGATTTTATTATAGAAAAATTAAAAATTTTAGACAAAAAGTATTTATATAAACAGATTGAAGGAAGTTTTACTCAGCCAAATCCATATATAAATCAAAAAATGATCACATGGGCTAAAAAAAATTCTAAAAATTTTTATGGTGATTTATTAGAACTTTATTGTGGTAACGGGAATTTTACTCTGCCTTTAAGTGAAAATTTTGATAAAGTTCTTGCTACAGAAGTAAGTAAAAGTTCTATAAAAGCTGCAAAAGAGAATATAAAATTAAATAGTATAAAAAATATTAAATTTGCAAGACTCTCAAGCGAAGAATTTGTTGAAGCTTTTTATCAAAAAAGAGAGTTTAGAAGATTAAAAGAGCAAGAGATTGATTTAAAAAAATATAATTTTTCAACAGTTTTCGTTGATCCTCCAAGAGCAGGATTGGATGATACAACAAGAGAATTGGTAAAAGAGTTTGAAAATATAATATATATCTCCTGCAATCCTATAACTTTAAAAAGAGATCTGAAAGAGTTAATTAAAACTTATAAGATTAAAAAATTTGCATTTTTTGATCAGTTTCCATATACCCCGCATTTAGAGTGCGGTGTTATTTTATCTAAAAAAATTTAACTCTTTTACCTTCTAAACTTTTTAAGAAACTATAAATATAATCTATCTGCTTATCAGTAAGCATAATTCCTAACTGATGTTTTCCCATAATTTTTATTGCATCTTTTAAATCTTTTACTAAGCCATAATGAAAATATGGAGATGTTTTTGTAATGTTTCTAAGCATAGGTACTTTAAATTTAAATCCGCTATTTTTTCCATAAAAATGTCCTATATCTTCAAAAGGATATGGTGATTTGCTAATATTTAAATCAATCATTAATTGTTTAAATACTCTTTTTCCATTTCTAAATTCAGATACAGGATATATAAAACTTTTGTAGTTTCTTACTGGAAATTTTTGTATTGTTTGTCCACCAATAGTTCTTCCAGTATGACATCCTTTACAACCTAACTCAATAAAAAGATTTAAGCCTTTTTGTTCTTCTTTTGTTAAAGCAGTTAAATTTCCTTCTAAAAATTCATCATATCTACTTCTTGTTATAAGAGTTCTTTCAAAAGCGCCTATAGCTTTTAAAACCATATCTAACTCAATTTTGTCTTTTTTGAAAACTTTTTTAAATTCATTTTTATAAAAAGGAGAGTTGTTTAATCTTTTAACTATTTCATTTTTACTCATTCCCATTTCAAATGGGGCAGTTAAAGGTCCTAAAGCTTGCTCTTCTACACTTTTTGCTCTAGCATCCCAAAATTGAAATTTCTGCAAAGCAGCATTTAAAACTGTTGGAGAGTTTAAATGATGAGGATTTTTTTGATTTTTAATACCAATGGCAGTAGGTAAGTTATCATCTCCCCCATCTTCTAAAATATGACATTTTGCACAATTAATAGAATAATCTTTTGATAATATAGGATCAAAAAAAAGTTTTTCGCCTAGGGCTATTTTATCTTTAGTTATAGGATTTTCTTTTGAATCTACTAATTTTAAAAGTTCATCAAAATTTTTTGGATTAGGTAAAAGGTTATTTGATAAAGCTTTTTTTCTAAGTTCATTAGGCGAAATATTATAATCTTCTTCTGGATAAAGATTTGTAAAAGAAGCAATTAAAAAAGGAAAAGATATCATTAAAAAAGGTAAAATAAAAAAGAAAAAAAGCTTTTTTTTCATAATTGCTCCTTATACGTTAAATCTAAAATGCATAACATCGCCATCTTGAACAATATAATCTTTTCCTTCAAGTCTCATTTTTCCAGCCTCTTTGGCCCCTTGCTCTCCGCCATATTTTATAAAATCATCATAACTTATAACCTCAGCTCTAATAAATCCTTTTTCAAAATCTCCATGAATTACTCCTGCAGCTTTTGGGGCAGTCCAACCTTTTACTATTGTCCAGCTTCTAACCTCTTTAACTCCAGCAGTAAAATAGCTTATAAGACCAAGTCTATTAAAAGCAGTTCTTATAATTTTATCTAGTCCACTCTCTTCAACTCCCATCTCATTTAAAAGCTCTTTTGCTTCCTCTTCGTCTAATCCAACAAGCTCTTCTTCAAGTTTAGCACAAAGCTTTATAACATCTGCACCAACTTCATTTGCATATTTTTTAACCTGTTTTACATACTCATTATCTTCAAGCATACCCTCTTCATCAACATTTGCACCAAAAATAACAGGTTTTGCACTTAAAAATCTAAGTTCTTTATTTAAAATCTCAAAATTTTCATCTTTTTTTTCAAAAGTTCTAACTGGTTTTAACTCTTCAAGATGTTTTTTAAGCTCATTTGCTATATCTAATAAAGGCACTATTTTTTTATCTGCTTTTGCCTGTTTTTGCAGTCTTTCAATTTTTCTCTCAAGTTGCTGTATATCAGCAAAAATCAGTTCACTCTCAATAATTTCTATATCTCTAATTGGATCAACGCTTCCTTCAACATGTGTTATATTTCCATCTTCGAAACATCTTACCATATGAAGTATCATATCAGTTTCTCTAATATTGCTTAAAAACTGATTACCAAGTCCCTCTCCTTTGCTAGCACCTTTTACAAGTCCAGCAATATCAACAAAATCTATAGTAGAGTGTTGAATTCTTTGAGGATTTACTATTTTTGCTAACTCATCAAGCCTGTTATCAGGAACTGGAACAACAGCTTTATTTGGTTCAATTGTACAAAAAGGATAATTTTGCGCCTCCGCATTTTGTGCTTTTGTTAATGCATTAAAAGTTGTTGATTTACCCACATTTGGAAGTCCTACAATACCTACACTTAAACCCATATTTTTCCTTAAAGTTTTTTTAATTTTGTGGAATTATAGCATAATTTAGTCGATTGAGGTGAGTGAGGTGATAAGGGGGTAAGGTGGTAAGTAGTGAAGCGGTGAAGCGGGAAAGTGGAATAAGATCATAGTGATAGAGTTAAGAGCTAAGATTTAAGAGTTAAGAGTTAAAAATTAAATGAATAAGTTAAGTAGTGCACTTAGCACTTAGCTCTTAATACTAGCTCTAATTCCTAATTCCCAATGTCCAATGTCTAACTCACCTTATTCAATTTTCAATTATGGATGTTTCTTATTAAAAACAAACTCTTTTTGTAGCCATTTTACTACCATTCTAACTCCAGCCCCACCTGCACCAAAAGAGTTATATCCCCACTCCTTTTCTACATATGCAGGACCTGCAATATCAAGATGTAGCCATTTGTCTTTGTTTTTTTCTTCAATAAATTCGCTAAGAAACAGAGCTGCTGTTATAGCTCCTCCATATCTGCTAGAGCTTATATTGCATATATCAGCAATTTTAGATTCAAGAAGTTTTGGTAGATATCTATTAAATGGAAGCTCGCCTGCTAATTCTCCACTTGATTTTGCAGCTTCGAGCATGCTTTTTTTAAGTTCATCATTATGTCCCATAACTCCTGTTGTATATTCACCAAGAGCAACAACACAAGCACCAGTTAATGTAGCAAGATCTAAAATGTAATCAGGTTTAATTTTTTCTTGAGCATAACATAAGCAATCAGCTAAAACTAGTCTTCCTTCAGCATCAGTATTTCTAACCTCTATCGTTTTTCCATTTTTAGCTTTTAATATATCATCAGGTTTATATGCATTGCCTCCTATCATATTTTCTGCAGCTCCAGCAATTGCATGTATTTCTACTGGAATATCTAATTTTTTTGCTGCTTTTATAATTCCTAAAACTGCACAAGCCCCACTTTTATCGCTTTTCATTGTAACCATATAATCACTAGGTTTAAGACTCAAACCTCCACTATCGTAAGTCAAACCTTTACCTACTATTGCAATTTTTGCTTTTGGATTTTTTGGTTTGTATGATAAATGAATAAGCCTTGGAGGATTTGAACTCGCTTTAGCTACTGCTAAAAAAGCTCCCATATTCTCTTTTTCAAGATCTTTTTCATCCAATATTTTACACTCTATATCTTCTTCTTTTGCCATATCTTTTGCAATTTTTGCCAAAGCTTTTGGTGTTATTTCATTTGGAGGTGTATTGACAAGATCTTTTACAAAATTTGTGGCTTCAGCAACAATTATAGCCTCATTTATACTTTTTTTTGCATTTTTTGTAGTGAAATTTTTATCACTATAATCCTCTTTTGCAATATATATTATTTCAAGTTTACTTTTTTCTTTTTTGCTTTTAAATTTATCAAATTCATACTCACCAAAAATAGCACCTTCAACAAAAGCTTTTATATTTGTTACAGGGCAGTTTTGAATATAAACTCCAGCTTTTGCACTTTTATATTTTTTATTTTTTATTGTTTTTATTGCTTTTGCTGCTGCAATTCTTATCTCATCATGGTCTAAATTTTTGACACCAACATATACTCTTTTTTGATGAGGTAAAAAAGCTATCTCTTCAGATTCACCTTTAAAATTTAAAATATCAAGTTCATCTTTATCTTTTACCCACTTATGATCAAAATTTTTATCAACAACAAAAACTATCTCAATATCAGCATCAATATCGCTTAATTTTTTTTCAATAAGTTCAAATTTCATTAAATCCCCCCTTTATTTTTCCGTTGCTTTATGAAAATAATAATATAATCCTCCACCAATAATTACTGCAATTGGAAGTGCAATATACCAGTGATGTTTTGCCCAATTTACTATATTTAAAATCTCTTCTCCAAAAATATAAGATGGAATAATTGTAACACTTGCCCAAACAAAAGCACTTACAAGATTAATAAGAGCAAATTTTTTTGCACTGTATCTCGTTAAACCTATTGCCATAGGTAAAACTGTTCTTAGCCCGTACATATATCTTTGTATAAAAATAACAGGCCATCCATATTTTTTTAATAAAAGATGAGCTAAAGCAAATTTTCTTCTCTGGCTAATTAATTGTTTATGGATATATTTTTTATTAAATCTTCCTATATAAAAATATATCTGGTCACCAGTAAATCCTCCAAGAGCTGCAACAATTATAGATAAAACAAGATTCATATCGCCTGTATGGCTCATAACTCCAGCCATTACAAGGCCAGTTTCTCCCTCCATAATTGACCATATAAATAAAATTACATATCCATATGTTTTTAATAGATATATAAATTTTGCTTCTAAATTTTCTCCTGGTGCATTATATAACTCATATCCAATAAATCCAATAACTAAAAAAACAAGAATTAATGAAGCATTTATAAAATGTTCTCTATTTTTATCAAAAAATTTTTTCATTAAATCCTTTCTTAATCAAAATGTAAAAGCTCTTTTGCCTGTATCATGTCTTTATCACCACGACCAGATAAATTTACTATAATTAAAGAGTTTTCTATATTTTGCATCTTTTTTAGATAAGCAACTGCATGAGAGCTTTCAAATGCAGGTATAATTCCCTCTTTTTGACTAAGCCATACAAAAGCATCCATTGCTTCTTCATCTGTTATTGTGTCATATTTTACAATACCCAAATCTTTCAAATAGGAGTGCTCAGGTCCAATGCCTGGATAATCAAGACCAGCACTAATTGAGTGAGCTTCTAAAATTTGTCCATCATCATCTTGCAAAACATAACTCATCTGACCATGTAAAACTCCAGGACTTCCTTTTGCCAAACTTGCACCATGCTTATTTGTATCAAGTCCAAGACCACCAGCCTCTATTCCAATACACTGGGTTTGCTTTTCATCTAAAAACTCATTAAATATACCCATAGCATTACTTCCACCGCCAATACAAGCAATAACAAAATCTGGAAGTCTATTTTCTGCTTTTAAAATTTGAGCTTTTGCTTCATATCCTATAATTCCTTGAAAATCTCTAACCATCATAGGATATGGGTGAGGCCCTGCAACTGTTCCTATTACATAAAAAGTGTCTCTTGCATTTGTAACCCAATATCTAATAGCTTCATTCATTGCATCTTTAAGTGTTCTTGATCCATTTTTAACTGCATGAACTTTTGCACCAAGAAGTTTCATTCTAAAAACATTTAATTCTTGTCTTTTTACATCTTTTTCGCCCATAAATATTTCACATTCTAGTCCAAAAAGAGCTGCCATAGTAGCTGTTGCAACTCCATGTTGGCCAGCACCTGTTTCGGCAATAACCTTTTTCTTACCAAGTCTTTTTGCAACAAGTCCTTGTAAAATTGTATTGTTTATTTTATGAGCACCTGTATGGTTTAAATCCTCTCTTTTTAAATATATCGTTGCTCCAAGCTCTTCTGATATATTTTTTGCATAATATAGAGGGCTTGGTCTTCCAACATAATTTTCAAGATAGTATCTTGCCTCTTTCCAAAACTCTTCATCAAATCTTATATTTTTATAATCATTTTCTAGTTCAAACAGAATTGGCATTAATGTTTCAGGAACATATCTTCCACCAAATTTTCCAAAATGTCCAAAACTATCTGGGTCATATTCACTTTTTTTTGGTATATACATTATCCAATCTCCAATACGCTATATACTTTTGTTAGATTTTTTAATTTCTCTTCGCCTTTTAAAAATTTTAGATTTATAATAAAACAAGCTTCCACAACATCTTCATGAATCTTTTTTATAAGTTTAGCTGCTGCTTCTGCTGTACCACCTGTTGCAATTAAATCATCTATCAAAAGTACTTTTGCATCTTTTATCTCTCTAAAAGCATCAATATGAATCTCTATCTCGTCAAAACCGTATTCTAAAGCATATTTTTCACTAACTGTAGTATAAGGAAGTTTACCCTTTTTTCTAACTGGTACAAATCCTATACCAAGTCTTGTTGCAAGAGCAGCTCCAAAAATAAAACCTCTACTCTCTATTCCAGCGATGAAGTCTAGATCATAATTTTTATATCTCTCTTCCAAATGATCCATTAAAAGAGTAAAAGCTTTTTTATTATTTAAAAGAGTAGTTACATCTTTAAAAATAATTCCTGGCTTTGGAAAATCTGGTACATCTCTAATTGAAGATAATAGAAAATCCTTTTGCTCTTTTGTTAACTCTTTCATTAAATCTCCTTATTTAATTAAAGGACTGGGAAATTTTATAAAATTAAAAGTTTCAAAATTATCATTGCTACAATTAAAATAGCAAACATAATATATCCAGCACTCTCTATTCCCATAATTTATCCTTTATTCTTCTAAAGCCATTATTTTTTTAACTCTTTCTTCGTGTCTTCCACCTTCAAATTCCGTTTCGCACCAGGCATTAACTATAGATTCAATTTCTCCTTTACCAACAACTCTTTCGCCAAAACATAAGATATTTGCATCATTATGTGCCCTTGCCATTTTCGCAGTATAGTAATCATGAACTTCTGCCGCTCTTATTCCTTTTATTTTATTAGCTGCTATACTCATACCAATGCCAGTACCGCATATCAAAACGCCTTGACTACCTGGATTTTCTGCTACTTTTTGTGCAACTTTTTGTGCAAAGTCTGGATAATCAACTCTTTTATCATTATCTGGACCTAAATCTTCAACCACGTAACCTTTTTCTAAAAAAAGCTTTTTTACAAACTCTTTAACTGCAAAACCTGCATGATCTGTTGCAATATAGACTTTCATTTAAATCCTTTCTATTGTATTTATTAATGATATCATATCTATTCCACTAACAAAAGATAATAAAATTAAAATATAATAAACAGGAATAAATAAAATTGCACTTAACGGAGTTGCTATTATTATAATTAAAATTATCATGCCATATGGAAAAATTTTATGATAAAAATCGACTATACTTTTTATTTTTAATTTTTGAGCAAAATAGATTAATGCATTGGCTCCATCTAGTGGCGGTATTGGCCAAAGATTAAATACTCCAAGAACAACATTTATCAGTACTGAATGTGCTAAAAAAAGAAAGAAAAAGGTTGAAATTAAAGACTCAGGCTTACCTATAATAGATATTAAAACTGCACTAAAAAGAGCTAATATAAAATTATATGTAACACCAGCTAAACTTACAGCAATTGCTCCATTTTCGCCACCATTTTTTAAAACTATCCTCATATTTACAGGTACTGGTTTAGCCCATCCAAATAAAAATCCAGCATTACTTAAAAAAAGAAGAGCCGGAACTATTATAGTACCTACCAAATCTATGTGTTTTATAGGATTTATGCTTAGTCTTCCTGCTCTTTTTGCAGTATCATCGCCATATTTATATGCAATAAGTCCATGCATTATTTCATGGCCAATAATTGATACAGCCAAAGCAAGGACCATTGCAATGATATTTATAATTTTTAATGTATCCAAATAATACCTTTTTATTTTAGTTATTAGAGCTAAGAGCTAAGTAAGTAGAGTTTAATATTAATGATAAGTAAAAACTTAACACTTAACTCTTAATGCTTAACACTAATTTCCAATATACCAATAACCAATGACCAATGTCTAATGACTAATGTCTAAACTCTTTTTCATTTCCTCTTCAATCTGTTTTACACTTTTTCCCATTCTATCCCATCTTATTTCATAATTTTTATCCCAGCTAAAATAGATAAACCATGGTTTTCCAACAATTAGTCTATAAGGAACGCTTCCCCAAAATCTACTATCATTACTATGGTCTCTATTATCACCCATCATGAAAAATTCATCTTTTGGTACTTCAATTGGTCCAAAATTGAAAATCTCTTGAGGATATCTTCCATCATTGATAACATTTGGATCATGATGAATTCCAGGATGATCTTTTTGATAAGGATTTTTAACCCATAAAAGACCATTTATTTCAACAATACTCTTTTTAGGATAATTTTTTAAAATAAATTCATTTCCTTCATGTGGATGAAGATATAGATCTTTATTATGGATAAATAGATAATCGCCTCCAACTGCTACACATCTTTTTACATAATGGATCTTTTCATTTACAGGATATCTAAAAATAACAATGTCCCCTCTTTTTGGCTTATCTCCAGCAATTATATGTCCATCTTTGTCAAAATCTGGAAGAACTGGAATTTCAAGCCAAGGAATATGAGGGGTAGGTATTCCATAAGCAAATTTTTTAACAAAAAGATGATCACCAATTAATAGAGTATTTTTCATACTTCCACTTGGAATAACAAAAGCTTGAGCTACAAAAAAGATAACAAGCAATACAATAACAATTGTTCCAGTCCAAGTGTTTGACCAATGATAAAATTTTATCAATCTATCTTTCAAATCTATTCCTTTAATTATCTATTTTTTGCCGCTTTTAATGTATTTTTTAAAAGCATTGCTATTGTCATAGGGCCAACTCCACCTGGAACTGGAGTTATAAAACTCGCTTTTTTACTAACATTTTCAAAATCAACATCTCCAACAATTTTTCCATTTTCCAATTTATTAATTCCTATATCAATAACAATAGCCCCATCTTTTACCATATCTTCAGTTATTAGATTTGGCTTTCCAACCCCTACTACTAAAATATCAGCATTTTTTGTGTGTGCTTTTAAATCTTTTGTAAATATGTGGCATATATCAACTGTTGCAAACTCATTTAATAAAAGAGCTGCCATAGGTTTTCCAACAATATTGCTTGCACCTACTACACAAGCATCTTTTCCTTTTACATCGATTTTGTACTCTTTTAAAAGCTCCATAACTCCAAGAGGAGTACAAGGAACAAAGCTATCAAGTCCTTGATTTAATCTTCCAAAATTGTATGGATGAAATCCATCAACATCTTTTTTAGGATCAATAACTTCTAAAATTTTTGTGGTATCTATATGATTTGGAAGAGGTAGTTGAACTAAAATTCCATCAATATTTGGATTTTTATTCATCATTAAAATAGTTTCTATTATCTCGTCTTGAGAGATGCTCTCAGGCATTTCATGAGTAATTGAATATATTCCAACCTCTTTACAAGCTTTTGCTTTCATTTTTACATAAGTATGGCTTGCAGGGTCATTTCCAACTAAAATAACTGCTAAACCAGGAACAATATTTTTCTCTTTTTTAAGTTTTGCAACTTCCTCTTTTATCTCATTTTTTATTTTTAAAGAGAGAGCTTTTCCATCTAAAATAGTCATAATTACCTCTTTAAAATTTTTTAGGTATGATAACAAAAATAGATTTTGTTTTGGTTTAAAAACTTCACAAGAGGTAAAAGTTGAGACTTATTTTATATCTTTTTATATTTTCACAAATTTTTGCAGAAGACTCTTTTATTACTAAATATGAATATTCAAAAATGCTTTATGAAAATCCAAGAGGAATAGGATGCAATAAATGTCATGGCAAATATGGTAAAGGCAAAATTATTGCAAAATATAAAAAAAGAAAAAAGATATATAAATTAAAGGCGCCAGATATAACAAAAGTTAGTTATAAAAAATTTTATGATGTTTTGAATAGAAGGAAAATAAAAGGTGCAATGCCAAGCTATTTTTTAACAAGAAGCGAAATAAAAGCTTTATATTTTTATATTAAATCAAATAGGAAAAAAGATGGTTTTTGATGAAAAAAGTATTAATATTTTAGAAGAAGCTATAAAAAATAGAAATTCTAATTCTCTTGATAGTTTTATAATGCCTGTTAAGAGAATAAAAAATAGAAAAATTAATATTAAATCTGCTTTAATGGTTTCAGCACATCAGGTTAAACATATGAATAAACTTGACTCTTTAGATGCTGATATTGCAATAATTAATCTAGAAGATGGAGTTAGCAAAGAGTTAAAACCTATTGCTTTAAAAATGGCAGCTGTTTTTTTAAGCAATATAAAATCTTCAAATAGTATGCTAGTTGTTAGAATAAATCCTTTAGATGAGGGAGGTATTGAAGAGATAGAGTTTTTAAATCGATTTAAGCCAGATGCTATAAGAGTTCCAAAAATAAGATCAAAAAATGATGTAAAAAAAGCTTTAAGATATATTGATAAAGATATAGATATTCATCTATCAATAGAGACAAAAGAGGCTTTTTTAAATATTGAAAAACTTAAAATTGATGATAGAATAAAAGTGTTTTATCTTGGTATTTTAGACCTTTTAAGTGATCTGAATATCTATCAAGATATATTAAAAATTTCAAATCCTACAATTGATTTTATATTGAGTAAATTTCTTATTGAGACAAAATCGATAGATGTTTTTCCAATCTCTTTTGTCTATCAAGATTATAAAAATCTTGAAGAGTTTGAGAGATGGTGTATTTATGAAAAAGATATGGGATTTGAAGCAAAGGGGTGTATTTCACCAAAACAGGTTGAAATAGCAAATAGAATCTTTTCTCCATCAATAGAGATAATAAAAAAAGCCAAATATATAAAAGATATTTTTGAAAAGATGAGTAAAGAGGACATAACTGGATTTAAAGATGAAAAATATGGCTTTATAGATGAGCCGATATATAAAGATGCACTCAATATTCTTAAAAAATATAGCTAATGTTAATTATTTTTATTATATACTTTAGTTTATATTGAACTTATATGGGAATATTATGTTGATTTTCAAAGAGATAAAAATTGATGATCCATTAATGGAAGAAGTTTATAAATTTAGATGCGAAGTTTTATGTGAGGAACTTCAGTATTTTAATAAAAAAAAATTTCCCGATAAAAAAGAGAAAGATTTGTATGATAATAATGCTGATCATTTTGTAGCATTAGATGAAAAAAATAATTTAATTGCATATTTAAGAATTATTTATTATAGTGAAAATGGTTTTCCTTTGGAAAATAATATGCAAATTTTTAAAGAGTATGAGAAAATCCCTAAAAAGAAAATTGCTGAGTTATCGAGAATGTTTATCAAAAAAGAGCATAGGAAAATAAAAAAAAGTTTATATATTTTAGAAAATTTTTTAAAACTTTTTATTTATAAAAAAGCTAAAGAGAATGATATTGAATATTTTTATGCAACTTTACAAAGTAATTTTTTAAGACTTATGAAAATTAGAAATGTGCATTTTAAAATTATAGGCCCTCTTCAAGAGTATGGTGGAAAAAGATATCCTACAATATTATCTATTAAAGATTTAGAAAAAGATAGAGCTGATTTGAAAAAAATGTATGGAGATAAAAAGTGAAAAAATTTTTAGTATTTTTAATTCTTACTTTATTACTGTTTGCTAAAGAGAATAATCTTTTAAAGCAGCTAAGTAAAGATATTGAAAATATTGGCCAAATTGCAACTATCTCAAAAGAGAATGTTTTTTATCAGCCCTTTATTGTTTCTGTGTTTAAAGGAAAAGATTTAGAAAAACTTGGTATTTCAAATCTAAAAGAGGCTTTAGAACTTATACCGGGTGTTGATATTGCAACTGATAATTTTGATAACAAAACTGCAGTTTTTAGAGGTTCCAATCCATACGCATATGGCCAATCAAAACTTTTTATAGATGGAATAGAAGTAAATGATGTTATGCTTGATTCTTATAGCTCTTTCATGAGTTTTCCAATAAATCTTATTAAAAGAATTGAAGTTATTAGAGGTCCAGGTGGAAAACTTGATGGGGTAAATGCCTATGCTGGATCAATTTATGTAATAACTTATGCTGAAAAATTTAAATTTGATAAAAAAAATGATGAAGTTTTCTTAAAATTTGGCTCATACAGATATAAAATGGGAGGATTTAAAAAATATTATAAAAATAATGATTTTGAAATTTTTACAGATTTTTATTATCAAAGAGATGATAAATATATAAAAAATGGGTATGATGCGGCAAATACTGGCATATATGGAGTTAATAAAGCATTAACAAGAGAAGATGATGCTCCATTGTGGCTAAGAAACTATTCACTTGGTATGAGTATGAAATATAAAAAATTTTCTTTAAAAGAGAGATTTGATTATTATAAAAAAGGGATGGCATATGGCTCAAATTATATGTATCCTAGAGATGAAGACTATTTTAAACATCCAATATCATATTTAGAAGCTTCATATAAAGATAGATTTAAATCTTTATATACAACAATAAAAGCAGGTATTAAATGGGACGATTTTCATATGTTAACAAGAGCAGCTTATGAAGGTTTTGTGAATAACAAATTAAATAATCCTAATGAAATTATAGTTTATAAAAATGGCTTTTTTGCAGAGGATGAAACAAGACAAAGAACTCTTTATCAATCAACTTTTTTTGAATATAAAGAGATTCCAAAACATAAGATAAAGTTTGGATATATAATCTCTAAAGAAGAGACATATTTTCAAATGACTAAAAATACAGATAGAGATGATGAAAACAATACTCAACTTGTTGATTATAGTGAAAGTTATCCATTTTTTGATGAAGATGCAAAAAGGTATGGATATATTTTATCAATTGAAGATAAATTTAAATATAATGATTCAATTTCATTAATTTATGGATTAAATTTAGAAAACAATACCCATATTGATCTTCAGATAAATCCAAGAATAACTCTGCTTTATAAAAAAGATGATCAAAATATATTTAAATTTATGTATAGTAGATCTCATAGATCACCATCTTGGCAGGAACTCTATACAAAAAATAATAGATCAAGAGTAGGAAATAAAGATTTAAAACCAGAAATTGTAAATGCATTTGAGATCTCTTATGTTAAAAGATTTTCAATTGATAGCTATTTTCAAACAAATCTATTTTATTTAATAAATAAAGATCAAATCAATAAAATAAATGAGGATAATCAATATAGAAATGCCCAAGATACAGATATATATGGATTTGAAACTGAATATATGGGTATGATTAATGATAAAACAAAGCTGTATCTAAACTACTCTTTTGTTTATGGAAAAGATAATGATGGAAACAGTTTGCCAAATGTTGCAAAACATATGGCAAAAGCATTTTTAATTAGAGAAATTACACCAGAGTTTGATATTAATTTTATAGGGAAATATGTAGGTAAAAAGAATAGATATTATTATGATTATAGGGAAAAACTTGATGATTATTTATCTTTTGATTTAAGTTTAAACTATACAAATCTAAAAAATAAATATACTATCAATTTTGCACTGAAAAATATATTTGATGAAGATATAAGATATCCTTCTGAACCATATACTTATGATGATGATTATAGACAAGAGGGAAGGCATTTTTTAATATCATTTAATAAAGAGTTTTGATGAAAAAAGTTGTAGCAATACTTTTTTTATTAAACTTATCGCTATTTGCATATAAATATAATGAATTTTTGATAAAAACTCAAGCAGCATTATTGCCAAAAATTATGCTACTTGATAAAAAATTTGCTAATAAAACAGTAGACAGTAAGGTTAAAATTGCAATTATATTTAATGAGAATGATATAAATACTGCATTTTTATTAAAAACATTTATAACAAATTATTACGGAAGTGATTTTGAAAATTATATGCTTGTTATAAAACTAAAAAAAGTAGAAGATTTTTTAAATTCAAAAGAAAAATATAGCGCAATATATCTCTTAAAATTATCTGAAGATAACTATCAAAAAATTTATAAAAAAATAAAAAACAGTAATATCTATAGTTTTGTCTATGATAAGGATGATTTAAAATATGGATTTCTTTTTTCTATAGATTTAGAAGAAAAGCCAATTATTTTCATGAATAAAAAAGCTATTAATAAAAATTTTGATTTCATTGAGCAATTATATACTTTAGTAAGGCTAATAGATAATGTTTAATATAAATAGGTCCATATCAAATAAATTACTATTTTATTTTTTGATTATTTCGGTAACTATTATCTTGTCAAATTTTTTTATTTTTGAAAAGTTAACAAAAAATGCATTTTTAAAAACAGAAAAAGAGAAAGCCCAATTAATTGCAAATACTGTAAAACCATTTATTGAACTTGATATCTATTTAGGTCTTGAAAATAATATAGATAAACTATTAAAAGATCTTATTAAAAATGAAAATATTCTCTCAGTAAAAATTTTTAAAAAAAATAAACTTTTTAAAAAGATTAATAAGTTTAATTCTATTTCAAATTTCAAAAATTCGATTTTTATACAAAAAAAGCTTTTTCAGCCAAATTCAAAAAAAATAATCGGTAGTTTAGAAATTATATATTCTAGTAAACATTATGAAAATCTTGTAAAAACCTATCAAAAATATTTGATACTATATATTTTAGTTACTGGCATTCTTTTGCTTCTTTATGGTTTATATTTAACTAAAACCATAAAACCATTAACATTAATTGCAAAAGATCTCAAAAAATATACTCCTAAGAAAATTTTGAAATTTGATTATATAAAAAATAAAAAGGATGAAATTGGTTCAATTGTAGATGCTCTTAAAAATATGCAAGAAAAAATTTTTGAATATTCAAAAAAACAAGAAAACATAAATAAAATTCTTGAAAAAAAAGTATTAGAAAAAACAAAAGAGTTAAGAGATCAGCTTTATATTGATTCATTAACAGGACTACCAAATAGATTTTCACTTTTAGAAGATATTAAATCTATTAAAAGTGGAAGCTTGATTATTATGAATATCGATGATTTTAAAGAGATAAATGACTATTTTGGACAAGAAACTGGAGATAAGATATTAAAAGGTTTTGCTAATAGATTAAGAAATCTTATTAAAACAAAATATCCTAAAATTTATAGATTATCTGGAGATGAATTTGCACTATTGTTTGATAAAAAACTTTCTAATAATGATCTGACACATTTTATTGAACTCCTTTTAAATAGTATAGAAAAAATGACATTTTTTCATCAAGAAAATGAATTAAATATAAGAGTAACGATAGGGGCTACAAATAATATGCAATCCCCTTTAGAAAAAGCAGATATCGCTTTAAAATTGGCAAAAAAAGATAGATTGCCTTTTAGATTATATCATGAAAATTTTAAAGTTGAAACCCAATATAAAAATAGTATGAATTGGGTTAAAAAGATAAAAAAAGCTATAGATAAAGATAAAATTGTTCCATATTTTCAGCCTATATATTCTTTAACAAGCGAAAACATAAAAGGTTATGAGTGTTTAATGAGACTAATTGATGAAAATGGAAAAATTATAACTCCGTATAATTTTTTAAATATTGCAAAAAAAAGTAGATTCTATCATGATTTAACAAGAATAGTATTTGAAAAAAGTTGTAAACATTTTAAAGATATAGAATGCATATTTTCATTTAATCTATCAATAGAAGATATTCTTGATGAAAACACTATTGAATTCATTTCGCAAACTATAAAAAAATATAGTGTGGAAAAAAAGATTATATTTGAGATTGTTGAATCAGAAGGAATAGAAAATTATGAAGATATTGCAGATTTTATACAATGTATGAAAAAAATTGGAGCAAAAATTGCTATTGATGATTTTGGAAGTGGCTATTCAAATTTTGAATATTTAACAAAATTGGATATAGATTTTATAAAAATTGACGGTTCATTAATAAAGGATTTAGATAAAAACAGTAATGCATTGATTGTTGTAGAAACGATAGTAGGTTATGCAAAAAAAAGAGGAATTAAAACAGTTGCTGAATTTGTTAATAATAAAGATATTTATCAAAAAGTCAAAGAATTAGATATAGATTATGCACAAGGATTTTATTTAGCCAAGCCAAGTGATAAAACAGTTCATAAGTGTTAAGAGAACCTCTAATAAATAATTTTATAATGAACATAAATTCTAATTTTTGTTGTCTCTTTTGGTCTTGGATAATCTTTATAAGCAGTTTTTATGGTTTCAATAGAGTTTTCATCTAAAACTTTATATCCAGAGCTTTTTATAATTTTAAGATCAGTAATATCACCATTTGGATGAAGATAAAATTCAACAATATTAACACCTTCTTGCCTTGTTTTTACAGCAAAATCTGGATAACCTCTTAAAGTTAGATATTTTTGTGTTATTTTTCCAATTAATGAAAGATTGTTTTTTATAAACTCTTTTTGCCCTATAGTGAAACTATCAAATTCATCCTTATATAAAGCTCTTATTTCATCATTTTTAATCGATTTTCCAATATCTTTAAGAGAAGGAATATCGGGCTTTTTTAAAAAGCTATATAAAGAATTTTTACTTTTTTTAGGTTCTTTTTTTACTACTTTTTTAGTTTTTATTTTTTTGATTTCTTTTTTTGTAACTTTTTTAAAAGTTTTTACTCTTTTTTTTGGAATCTTTTTATGCTCTTTTTTCTTGGATATTGCTATTTTTTTTGTAATATTTTGGTCTTTTTTTAAAATCTTACTATTTTTAGAAATTTTTTCTATTTTTTTTGTTTTTTTATTGACTTGTTTTATCTTTTTTTTAGTTATCTGCTCTTTTTTATTTTCAATTTTTTTAATAGTATGTTTTTTTTGCAGTGGAGAAATTTTAAAATTTTTAATATTTAATTTTGTAATTTTTTCTCGCTGAAATTTTGGAAGTTCCACATTTTTAAAGTTTATAAAAAAAATAGAAAAAATTAAAATATATATAATTAAGGTAATGAAAAATGAGTAATAATATCTTTTTTTCATGAAAATGATTATATAGTTTTAAAAGGTATTAATCAATATTATAATAAAATTGAAATTATGAATAGGAAAACTTGTATATTTGTATTTTGGTGTTAAAATAGTTAAAAAGGTTGAGTGGTTAAGTGGTAATAAAATAGAAACCACTCAACTACTAAACCATTTTAACTAATTCCTAAAAAAGGATTGATATGTTTGAAAAGAGCATAAAAGCTTATGAAATTGCAAAAGAATATATTCCAGGAGGAGTAGATTCTCCCGTTAGGGCTTTTAAGAGTGTTGGAGGAACCCCTGTTTTTATAGAAAAAGGAGAAGGTGCATATCTATATGATATAGATGGAAATAGATATATTGATTATGTTCAAAGTTGGGGGCCATTAATTTTTGGACATGCTGATGGTGATACATTAGAGGCTGTTTTTGAAACAGCAAAAAAAGGGCTTAGTTTTGGTGCACCAACTCAGTTAGAAACAGAACTTGCTAAAGAGATTGTTGAACTTTTTGACTCAATTGATAAGATAAGATTTGTTAATAGTGGTACTGAAGCTGTGATGAGTGCAATTAGGCTTGCTAGAGGATATACAAATCGTGATGATATAATCAAGTTTGAAGGTTGTTATCATGGACATAGTGATTCTCTTCTTGTACAAGCAGGAAGTGGTGCGGTAACATTTGGAAATCCAAGTTCACCAGGGGTTCCAAAAGATTTAACAAAACATACACTACTTGCTAAATATAATGATATAGAAAGTGTTAAAAAATGTTTTGAAGATAGCAACAATGTTGCTTGTGTAATAATTGAGCCAATTGCTGGAAATATGGGTTTAGTTCCTGCAGATGAGAAGTTTTTAGCTGAGCTTAGAGAGCTTTGTGATAAAAATGGTGCTCTTTTGATTTTTGATGAGGTTATGAGCGGATTTAGAGCAAGTTTAAAAGGTGCTCAAGGATTAGTTGATATTAAGCCAGATATCGTTACTTTAGGAAAAGTTATTGGTGGTGGAATGCCTGTTGGTGCATTTGGAGGGAAAAAAGAGATAATGGATATGCTGTCACCTGATGGGCCTATTTATCAAGCAGGAACTTTAAGTGGAAATCCAGTTGCAATGGCAGCAGGTTTAGTAACTATAAAAAAATTAAAGAAAAATCCAGAAATTTACATAGAGCTTGAAAAAAGAGCAAAAAAATTGGTAAATGGATTAAAAGAAGCTGCAGATGAAAATAATATCCCTTTACAGATAGATGTAAGAGGAAGTATGTTTGGATTTTTCTTCAATGAAAAAGAGGTAAAAAATTTTGATGATGCTCTAAATAGCGATACTAAAAAATTTGCAAAGTTTCATCAAGAGATGTTAAAAAGAGGTGTATATTTTGCTTGTAGTCAGTTTGAGACTGGCTTTATTTCAACTCCAATTATAGATGAATTAATAGAAGAGACTATTGAAAAGGCAAAAGAAGTTTTTGAAGTAATAGCTAATAGGTGAGTGAGGTGAGTTAGAGTTAAGAATTAAGAGCTAAGAGTTAAGAAAGTAGAATTTAGTAATAATTTAAATACTTAACACTTAACTCTTAATACTTAACACTAATTCCCAATGTCCAATATCCAATGTCAAATTTACAAAAAGTAAGGTAACATAAAATGGAATCGAATAATGAAAAAATAGATAAAAAAGTTGAAGAAAAACCAAAATACAGAAAAATTATAGAAGGAGCTGAAGCTCTTTCTTTGGGTGTCTCTATAGTAGTTGCGATATTGATAGGTGTTGGTCTTGGTATCTGTATGAAAAATCTATTTGGATACTCATGGTTGCTTTGGTTAGGTGTATTTTGGGGAGTTGCAGCTGCAATATTAAATGTTTATAAAGCATATCAAAAGCAAAAAAAAGAGTTAGATGAACTTTCAAAAAATCCAAGATATAAAAACTATTATCAAAAAGAAGAAGATGACGAATTAGAAGAGTTTGAAAAATGAGAATATTTTTTTTAGTTTTAATATTTTTGGATACTATTTTAATATTTTATTTTTTATTTACAAAAAATTATCTATATCTTTTAAATTCTCAAATTGCAATGATTGCTTCATTGTTTGTAACATACGCAAGTTTTTTGGGATATAAAAAAGTTGTTATAAAAAAATCAAAAGAGTATATCAATATTGATGATAGAGATGTAATAGATAAAATTGAAGATAGATTTGACTTATACAGTGAAGAAAAAAAAGAGAATGAAATAGATGCAAAAAAAGTTTTTGAAGAGGAAAAACAGAAATTAAAAAACTCAAAAGAGAATTTAAAAAATTTTTTTATGACGAGTGGTGGATTTCTTTCAATTTATAGAATAATTTCTTATCTTTTTTTAATTTTTTCAATTTTATTTCTTATAAATAATAAAGAGTTTAATGCTATTGCTTATTTTATAGGGCTTTCTATTGTTCCAATTTCTGCTTTAATTACATCATTAGTTGGATTTAAGAGGTAATCATGGGTATATTGATGGTTATAGATTTTGAAGTAGTATCAATATAGCTATTTATTGAAGAAGCAAGAGTTTTTAATTTGTCAATATTCTCTTTTTGAAAAAAATCGCCTGAAATCTCAATTGCAAAAATTGAAAATTTTCTGTTTTCAATTTTTATATATTCTCCAGTTTTCATATACAGTTTTAATTTTATTGTTTTTGAATCTTGAAATTTTTCAAAAATAGCATTTAAAAGTTTTATAAATTTTTCTGTATTTGTTTTTATTTCTGGTAAAGTAGGGTCAATATCTTTTATAAAATTGGCACTTAATTTAGTTGAATTTGCACTAATACATAAATCAATAAGAGCATAAATATTTACTAATTCTGTGTTATTATCTTTAAAATTTACTATTTTAATCTCAGGATATCTATATAATCTTAATCCTATCTCTTCATCATTTTCATATCCCACACATATTGCAAAAAATTTAAATCTTTCAAATTCAAGATCAACAAAAGTAGTTTTAAATCCATAATTAGTATTTGCATAATTAAGTGCTAATTGATAAAGTTCTGAAGATGTTACATATCCTAAAAGATATTGGGCTTCTTGATTAACGGAGATAATTTTGCCATTTTTATTAAAAAGAATAAAAGGATTATAGTCATATTCTATAAATTTTTCATAGAAGTTCATAAAAATTCCTATGTTTGGACATTGGATATTGGATATTGGGAATTTGTTTGAGTGGTTAAAATGGTTAAAATGGTTGAGTAGTTAAAACTACTCAACTATCACTATCCACTATTACTAATTTCTACCAATGACTTAATGACTAATGACTTCTTATTCACCTTACTTACCTCACTCACCATACTCACCTAAATTTAACCAAATTAAATTACTCTTCAATATAATTTTTTAATTTTTTACCAACTTTTGGATGTTTTAATTTTTTAATTGCGCTTGATTCAATCTGTCTTACTCTTTCTCTTGTTACATTTAACTCTTTTCCAATCTCTTCAAGGGTTCTATCGCTCTCATCTGGCATTAGACCAAATCTCATTCTAATAACTGCTTTTTCTCTTTCATTTAGTTGCTCTAATACCTCTTCAATTCTTTTTTTCAAATCCTCTTTTAATATAGTTTCCATTGGATTTTCACTTGATTTATCTTCTATGAAATCTCCAAATTTTCCATCCTCTTCACTTCCTATAGGTGCTTCAAGGCTTATTGGTTCTTTTGTTATTTTTATAACATTTTTTACTTTATCAACGCTTAATCCAACCTCTTTTGCAATTGTTTCTACATCTGGCTCTTTACCGGTCTCTTGTAAATGTTTTCTTATAATTTTATTTATTCTATTTATTGTTTCAATCATATGTATAGGGATTCTAATGGTTCTTGCTTGATCTGCAATTGCTCTAGAGATTGCTTGTCGTATCCACCAAGTTGCATAAGTTGAAAATTTATACCCTTTTTTATATTCAAATTTATCAACAGCCTTCATCAATCCTATATTTCCCTCTTGGATAAGATCTAAAAATGGAAGGCCTCTATTTGTATATCTTTTTGCAATAGATACCACAAGTCTAAGATTTGATTTTGCCATTCTTGTTTTAGCTTCTTCACTAATTTTTTTACCTCTTTTAATCTGTTCTAATATCTCTGCAAGCTGTTCTGGATCCATATTGAATCCTTTTTTACTTGCCTCTTTTGCTAAAAATAGCTTTTTAATATCCATATATGTGCTAACCATTGTAGCTTCTGGAACTCTTGCTGCTATCTCTTCTTTGCTTAAATGTGTAATCTCTTCAAGTATTTTTCTATGATTTTCTCTTAGTTGCTCATTGAAAAGTGGAAGTTTATATTCAAGTCTTTTTAGCTCTTTTTCAAAACCTTCATCACTTTTTAATGCAGTTTCAATTGATTTTACAAGTTCATTTATAAGTTTACTTGTTGGACCAAGATCCATTAATTTCTCTTTTAAAATCTTCTTTTTAAAAGTTAATACAAGTTGATAATGAAGTTTTTCCTCTTCACTTGCATCAGGTGAAGGCTCTTTATCTCTTACTTTCATCCAATCTTTTTTTGCTTTTTCTAATGCTTTGAAAGCTTCAATTATCTTTTTTTCTCTTTTTGTTCTTTTTGCACTTTTTTTATCTTCAGCGCTCTCTTCACTCTCTTCTTCTTCCTCTTCAAAACTTTTAAATAGCTCTTTTACCCTTCTTTCTCTATTTAATAGAGGCTCTTTATAATCTAAAATAAAATCTATTAAATATGGAATAGAACATATTGCGTCTAAAATAATATCTTCACCCATCTCTATTTTTTTAGAAAGTTCAATCTCTTCCTCTTTTGTTAGTAGAGGAATTTGTCCCATTTCTCTTAGATACATTCTTACAGGACTATCACTTCTTGACCATTCAAGAAGCTCTTTCTCTTTCATTAAATCAAACTCTTCTGCAAGTTCTTCTTCACTTAATGCTCTTTGTTCTTCCTCTTTTTTTGTTTTTTCTTCAATATTTAGAAGTTTTGCAGCTTCTGCTGAAGTTATTAATTTTACATTATATTTTTCTGATAACTGTTTAATCTTTTTAGCTTGTGCTAATGTAGGCTGTTTTTCAAATATTTCCACAATCTTTTCATAAGTAAGATTTGAGTTTTTATGCTCTTCAAAAAGCTCTTCAAGTTTTTTGTTGATATTTTTTGCAGTAGTTTTAGTAGCAGCCATAAAGTTATGCTCCTTATTGAAGTAGTCTATTTTCCAAATCTTGCCCGATTATACATAAAAAAGCTTAAAAAAAAATAAATAAAAAAATTAATATTAAATAAAGCTTAAAAAAATGGTAAATGTTTTATTTTTTTAGCGAATTTTGGTAAAATCTCGAAAAATTTAAAAAGAGGTTTAGAGATGAATATTATAACAGGAAAAGTTTGGAAATTTGGAGATAATATTGATACAGATTTAATTATTGCTGCAAGATATTTAAACACATCAGATCCTCATAAGCTTGCAGAACATGTTATGGAAGATGCAGATCCAGACTTTGTAAAAAAACTTCAGCCTGGAGATATTATAGTGGCTGGTGAAAATTTTGGTTGTGGAAGTAGCCGTGAACATGCACCAATTGCTTTAAAAGCGGCAGGAGTTGCAGCAGTTGTTGCAAAAAGTTTTGCAAGAATATTTTATAGAAACGCATTTAATATGGGACTTCCTATATTTGAATTAAAAGAGTCTGATAAGATAAATGAAGGTGATTTAATATCTATCGATATGGATAATGGAATTATAAAAGATATAAATAAAGATATAGAATATAAATTTTCTCCAATTCCTGAATTTATGCAAGAGTTGTTAGCATGTGGTGGCCTTATAAATTATGCAAAAGCTGAGATGCTAAAAAAAAGCCAAATGTAATATTTATTTAAAATCATGGAGGAAAAATGAGAAAATATAAAATTGCCGTTATTAAAGGCGATGGAATTGGTCCAGAAATTATAGATGAAGCTATAAAAGTTCTTGATGCAGTTAGCGTAAAAGAAGGATTTGAATTATCATATCATGAATATTTAATGGGTGGTGCTGCATATGATGTTTATGGAGATCCGCTTCCGGAAGAGACAGTAGAAGGCGCAAAAAATGCAGATGCAGTTCTTTTTGGAGCAATTGGTGGAGAAAAATGGGATAATCTTCCAAGAGAAAAAAGACCAGAAACTGGACTTTTAAAATTAAGAGAGGCTCTTGGTGTTTTTGCAAACTTAAGACCAGTAACAGTTTATGATGAGTTAATAAATGCAAGTACATTAAAGCCTGATGTAATAAAAGGCGTTGATTTAATGGTTGTTAGAGAGCTTATTGGTGGGATATATTTTGGAAAGCCAAGAGCACTTGAAAAAGATAAAGCATATAATACAATGATTTATACAAAAGATGAAATAAAAAGAATTGCGAAAGTAGCATTTGAAATAGCCAAAAAAAGAAAAAATAGAGTAACTTCAGTTGATAAAGCAAATGTTTTAGAAGTTAGTCAACTTTGGAGAGAAACAGTTGAAGAGGTTTCAAAAGATTATCCAGATGTAAAATTAGAACATATGTATGTTGATAATGCTGCAATGCAGTTGATAAGGGATCCAAAACAGTTTGATGTCATTTTAACTGGAAATATTTTTGGAGATATATTAAGTGATGAAGCTAGTATGTTGAGTGGCTCTATAGGTCTACTTCCAAGTGCGAGTATAGGTGAAAAATATGGTCTTTATGAGCCAATTCACGGTAGTGCTCCAGATATTGCTGGTCAAGGTATAGCAAATCCTATAGCAACAATTGCAAGTGCAAGTATGATGCTAAGATATCAGTTTGGAGAAGAAAAAGCTGCTGATAGAATTGAAAATGCAATAAAAAGGGTATTAAAAGAGGGATACAGAACAAAAGATATTAGTAGTTTTGATGCAAAAGAGATAGTAACCACAAATGAAATGGGTTCATTAATTGCACAATATGCAGCTCAAGATTAAACACCAGGATATATTTCCTGGTTATGAAAAACTTCTTCCTGAAAATCTTCAAAAAGAGCTTCAATTTCTAAAAAAACTTTTTTCTAAATATACGGATAGAGTCTATCTTGTTGGCGGTGCAGTAAGAGATTTGATAAGAAAAAAATATCAAAATATTGATATTGATATTGTCGATTTGGATATAGAGGTATATTCAATTGAGCCAAATATTTTTGAAAAATTGATGAAAAAGATTGGTGCAAAAGGTGTTGGGAAAAGCTTTTTTGTTTATAAATATAAAGAAAATATCGATATTTCATTGCCAAGAGTAGAGAGTAAAATAGGAGTAGGACATAAAGCATTTGAAGTAAAACTAGCTAAAAGTGAAAAAGAGGCAAGTATTAGAAGAGATTTTAAAATGAATGCTTTAATGTTAAATGTTTATAGTGGAAAAATTTTAGATTTTTGGGGTGGAATAGAGGATATTTTTTCAAAAAGAATTTCCATTATTAATGAAGAAAAATTTAAAGAAGATAGTTTAAGAGTTTTAAGGGCAATGCAGTTTAGCGCAAGATTTGGATACAAAATAGAGAAAAAATCTTGTGGAATTATGAAAGAGATTAGTTTAAATGATTTAAGTAGCGAGAGAATTTTTTGGGAATTTGAAAAGATGTTTAAGGCAAAATATTTACATTTTGGGCTTTATTATCTGATATCACTAGATATAGCAAAAAAACTTTTTGATATTGAACTTGATAAAAGATTTTTTTTAAAAACTTCTAAAGAGTTATATAAA
Organism: Nitrosophilus kaiyonis; assembly: GCF_027943725.1. Classification (NCBI taxonomy): domain Bacteria; kingdom Pseudomonadati; phylum Campylobacterota; class Epsilonproteobacteria; order Nautiliales; family Nitratiruptoraceae; genus Nitrosophilus; species Nitrosophilus kaiyonis. The sequence goes on from NZ_AP025696.1 coordinate 1,320,431, forward strand.
AATAGAAAATTTTTTGAAAAAGATATTTATAAATTCTATTTTTTATACATTTTTTCAAAAAATCTTCATAAAAGATATGATTATTTTTTAGATATTTTGAAAACGCCAAATGAATATTATAAAATTTTTAAAAAACAAAAATATTTACCAAAAAATAGGACTGATAGATTTTTAGTTGCTTTATCTATGTTATATCCATTAAATAGATGGCTGGGAAATTATAAAATTGATGTAAAAAATAGAGCAATGAAATTTGATATTTGGAAAAAGAGTTTTGATGGTGGCATAAAGGCAGTTGACCTTTTAAAAGAGGGTTTTAGTGGTAAAGAGTTAGGAGAAGAGCTTAAAAGAAGAAGATTAAAGATAATAAGAAAACTTTATAGGGGAAAAATATGAGAAATTATCGAGTTTTGATTGATTGTAAAGATGAAAAGGGACTTGTTTTTAAAATATCAAAAATTTTTTATGAAAATGGTTTAAATATTGAAAAAAATGATGAATTTGTGGATAGGGAAAATGGAAAATTTTTTATGAGAAGTGAGGTTAAAGGAAAAGTTGATAAAGAAAATCTATATATTTTATTAAAAGGTGAACTTCCAGAAGATGCAAATATAAACATAGTTGAGCCAAAAAGAAAAAAAATTGTTTTAATGGCTACAAAAGAGAGTCATGTATTAGGAGATATTTTAATTAGACATTTTGATGGTGAGTTGGAAGCTGATATATTAGCAGTTATATCAAATTATGATATTTTAAGACCACTTGTTGAAAAGTTTGGAATCGATTATTTTCATGTCCCACATGAAGAGTTAAAAAGAAGTGAGCATGAAGAGAAGATTTTATCACTTCTTGAGATGTTTGAAAAAGTAGATTATATTGTTTTAGCAAAATATATGAGAATATTAACTCCAGAATTTGTTCAAAAGTATGAAAATAAGATTATAAATATTCATCACTCCTTTCTACCTGCATTTGTAGGAGCAAATCCGTATAAACAAGCATATGATAGAGGTGTAAAAATAATTGGGGCAACTGCGCATTTTGTAAATAATAATCTTGATGAAGGTCCAATAATAGCCCAAGATGTTATCCATGTTGATCACACCTATACTTGGCAAGATATGAGAAATGCTGGAAGAGATGTTGAAAAAGTGGTATTGGCAAAAGCTTTAAAACTTGCTCTTGAAGATAGAATTTTTGTATATGCAAATAAAACAGTGATTTTTTAATTAGAGAGCGGTGAAGCAGCGAAGCAGTGAAGCTGTAAAGCGGGATAGGGGTATAGGATGTAAGGGGATAAGGTGGTAAGGGGGTAAGCTGTGAAGCGGGAAAGGATGAAGGTAGAAGAAAGAAAGTAGAAGGGTTTAGTGATAGTGGATAGTAATAGTGTTAGTAACAAAATTCACACTAACACTAATTCATAATACCTAATGACCAATGACCAATGACCAATGTCCAATGTCTAATGAAGGAATAAAATGTTTAATATAGTCTTAGTAAATCCTCAAATTCCTCCAAATACAGGAAATATTGGAAGAGTTTGTGTAAATACAAACTCAAGACTTCATTTAATAAAACCATTAGGATTTGATATTGATGAAAAAGCAGTAAAAAGAGCAGGACTTGATTATTGGGATAAGCTTGATTTAGTTGTTTGGGAGAGTTTAGAAGATTTTATAAATGCAAATGAAAAAGATATTAAAAGATTTTTCTTTGCAACAACAAAATCAAAAAAGCCATATTTTAAAGCAAATTTTAATGTGGGAGATTTTTTAATTTTTGGTAGTGAAACAAAAGGTTTACCCATAGATTTTATGAAAATAAATTGGCAAAATGCTATAACAATTCCTATGTGTGAAAATGGAAGAAGTTTAAATTTGGCAGTTAGTGTAGGTATAGTTCTTTATGAAGCAATAAAACAAAATTTTGATAACTTTTGCAAAGTTTAGCTTTTAAAGGTACATTTATAATGAAAGAGATTATAGATTATATTGTTGTAACACTTTTTGTACTTTTTATGATTTGGCTTATTGTTGGATATCACCATCAAAAGGGGCATCATAAGAGGGGAGAAGAGTAGAAATGGTAATTGGTATAGTGGTAATTGGTATATTAGTTATTGGTTATTGGAGTTGAGGGAGAAAGTTGAGTAATCTTAGTAATAGTGGATAATAATAATTTAATATTCATATTTACACTTAATACTAATTCCAAATTTCTAATTACTAATATACCAATATACCAATAACTAATAACAAATTATATTATTATATTTTTATCCTATAAAGAGTAAAATAATAAAAAAAATATTATGAGGTAAGATATGTTTAAACCGTTACTGATAGAAATTGGTGTAGAAGAGTTACCAGCAATACCTTTTTTAAAAGAGTTGCCAAATATTGAAAAAAAATGGGAAAAGATTTTAGAAGAAAACTCACTACTTTGTGAATTTAGTTTTTTTTATACGCCAAGACGTCTTGTTTTATGGCATCCAGAGTTTCCTACAAAGCAGAATGATTTTGAAGAAGAGCTTTTTGGAGCTCCTGTTGACATTGCATTTAAAGATGGCAAACCTACAAAAGCAGCTTTGAGTTTTGCAAAAAAGTGTGGAGTTGATGTTGAAAAACTTGGCAGAATAAAAAAAGGAAATAGAGAGGTTTTATATTTTAAAAGAGTTATTGAAGGTAAAAAAAGTGAAGATATTTTAAAAGATATGATAATAAAATGGCTAAAAACTCTAAACTTTGGTAGATCAATGAGATGGGGAAGTTTAAAAGAGGAGTTTATTAGGCCTATTAGATGGTCTATTGTCAATTTTGGCAATGAGTTTTTAAAATATAAAATATTTGGAGTTGAAAGTTCTAATTTTACATATGGCCATAGAAGTATATCTCTTGATAAAATAGTAATAAAAGATGCAAAAGACTATTTTGAAAAGCTAAAAAATAGTGGTGTAATTCTGTTTCCAGATAGCAGAAGAGAGAAGATTTTAGATGAGTTTGAAAGAATAGAAAAAGAAAAATCAATAACTATTGAAAAAGATGAAGAGCTTTTAGATGAGATAGTTGCAATTACAGAGTACCCAACAGCATTAATTGGAGAGTTTGATAATGAGTTTTTAAAGCTTCCTCCTGAAGTTATTATTACAAGTATGAAAGAGCATCAAAGATATTTTCCTGTTTTTAAAGACGAAAATTTATATAATGGATTTGTAGTAGTATCAAATGCTTATACAGATGATTTTTCATTGGTTATTAAAGGAAATGAGAGAGTTTTAAAAGCAAGGCTCTCTGATGCTCTTTTCTTTTGGGAAAAGGATTTAGAAAAAGGTCTTGATATTGAAGGGCTTAAAAATGTTGTATTTATGGATGAATTAGGAAGCCTATTTGATAAAGAGATAAGAGAGCTAAAAATAGCTCAAAAACTTTTTGAAAAATATATAGATGAGCTTATTTCACAAACAAATCTTGAAAAAGGAGAGCTTTTAGCTCTTTGTGAAAGAGCTGTAATGCTTTCAAAAGCTGATCTTTTAACTGAGATGGTATATGAATTTACTGAGCTTCAAGGGGTTATGGGCTACTATTATGCGTTAATGCAAGGAGAGGATGAGCTTGTTGCTCTATCTATAAAAGAGCAGTATTTACCAAATGGTGAAGATAGCGAGCTGCCAACTACTCTTTTTAGCTCTTTAATATCAATTGCAGTTAAACTTGATACCTTAATGAGTCTATTTAGTATTGGAAAAATTCCTACAGGTTCTCGTGATCCATTTGGCTTAAGAAGAGCAGCAAATGCAATCATAAGAATAATTTTAAATGAGCAGATTTCATTTGATATATCAAAAATATTTGAAGAGATAAAAGAAGAGTATAAAGAGTTTGATACAAAAAAACTTGAAGAGTTTTTTATTGAAAGAATCTATCAATATTTTGATGTTAATCCTTCAGTTATAAAATCAGTTATAGAAAGTGGTGAGAGAGATTTGGTAGAGCTCTCACGTAAAATAAAAGCAGTTAATGAAATAGTTCAAAGTGATGAATTTAAAGATATTTTTACAACATTTAAAAGAGTTGCAAATATTGTTAAAGATATAGACCTATCAAAAGATTTAACTGTTGATGAAAATCTATTTGAGAGCAAATATGAAAAAGAGCTTTTTGACAGATTTAATGAAGTGGTAAATAAAGAGTATGAAGATTATGAAAGCAAACTTGATGCTCTTTTTGGTTTAAAACCTGATATAGATAGATTTTTTGACCATGTTTTAGTTAATGTTGAAGATAGTAAATTAAGAGAAAATAGAAAAAATTTAATAGCTTCAATATATAAAGCTTTTAGAGATATTGCTGAGATAAAAGAGATTACAGTGTAAGGCACCTTTAGGAATTTTAATGATTTATGATTTTATTATAGTTGGTGCTGGAAGTGCAGGTGCTCATTGTGCATATTTTTTAAAAAAAGCTGGTGCAAAGGTTTTAGTAGTTGAGCAAAACAGCATTGCAAGTGGTGCAAGTTTTGCTGCTGGAGCCTTCATATCTCCAAGACTTGGACGAGGAGGTATTTTACAAAAAGTCACAAATCACGCTTTTTCTTTCAGTGTTGATTTTTATAAAAAAAATTTTAGTCAATATTTTTATCAAACAGGCATTTTAAGACTTCCAAAAGATAAAGAGGATGCAGAAAAGTTTAGTGAATATGAAAAATTTATCGATGTAAATTATGAAAAAAAGAGTTCAAATGATCTTTCTTTTTTAAAAGATTATGCAAAAGAGTTTGGAGGATTTTTTTTTAAAGATGGTGGTGTTGTAGATGCTGTAAGAATATGCAAAACTTTATTAAGTGACATAGAAGTAAAAGAGAGTTGTAAAGTAGAAAAAATAGAAAAAAAAGATGATGTTTTTTTGGTTAACGATTTTAAATCAAAGTCGGTTGTACTTGCAACTGGCGCTTGGGAAGATTTAAATGAAGATTATATTAGTTATGGAAAAGTGGCTGGTTTTAGATTTGATGTAAATGCTGATTTAAATCTACCTTGTTCTATTCATAAAAAGATCTCTATATCTAAAAAGATAAATAATAAAATTATAATAGGTGCTACCCATAATAGAGTTGAAGAGGTTATCTGCCCTGTAAAGCCAAATTCTTATTTATTAGATGAAGCTAAAAAAATGGTTGAAATAAAAAATGTAGAGATAACTGGAATGTATTGTGGAGTTAGACCAAGTATATATGATCATTTACCTGTAATTGGAGAGGTTATTGATTCAAAAAAAACTTTAGAGAAATTTTCTAAAATAAAAAGAGGTAAAAAAATAGACCCAAAAGATTTTATAAAACATAAAAATCTTTATATAATAAATGGATTTGGTGGTAGAGGATTTGTTTTTGGACCCTATATTTCAAAAAGACTTGTTGATTTTATAATTGATAAAAAAGAGATAGAAAAAGAGTTAAATATAGATAGAGTTTTTTTGAGATATATGAAGAAGGGGAGGGAGGTGTGAAGCTGTGAAGCGAAAAAGGCTGAAGGTAGAAGATTGAAGGATAAAAGGTTTAGTGATAGTGGATAGTGATAGTGTTAGTAATGCTCTCAACACTAACACTAATTCCCTATTCCCAATTCCAAATTCTCCCAATGTCTAATGTTCAATGTCCAATGTCCAATTTACAAAAAAGGAGTATCTTGAAAGCATTAGTATTATTAAATATGGGTGGGCCAAATGATTTAGAAGAGGTTGAGCTTTTTTTAAAAAATATGTTCAATGATCCAAATATTATGCCTATAAAAAACAGTCTTTTAAGAAGATTTGTAGCATATATGATTACTAGTTCAAGAAAAAAAGAGGCAAAATCAAATTATGAAAAACTTGGCGGAAAGAGCCCATTAAATTTTTATACAAAAAAACTTATAGAAAAGCTAAAAAATTATCTTCCAGATTTTTACATTACATATGCTATGAGATATACTCCCCCTTTTTCAAAAGATGTTATAAAAGAGTTAATGTCAAAAAATATAAAAGAGGTATATCTATTTCCTTTATATCCTCACTATTCAAAAACAACAGTAAAATCATCATTGGAAGATTTTTATAACAGTGCAAAAGGATATGGATTTCATGCAAGAATTCATGATATTAGCAATTTTTATGAAAATAGAAAATATAATGAAGCTGTTATAGAAAAGATATTAGAAACTTTAGAAAATAAAGATTCAAAAGAGTTTGACCTTATTTTTTCTGCCCATTCACTTCCAAAAAAAATAATTGAAAGTGGAGATAATTATCAATTTGAGATAGAAGATAATGTAAAAATTTTAAAAGAGATTTTAAAAGAAAAAGGTATAAATTTTAATGCAATATATTTAGCATATCAGTCAAAGTTGGGTCCAGTAAAATGGCTTGAGCCAAGTTTAGATGAAGTATTGAAAGATTTAAAGAATAAAAAAGTTATAATTTATCCGATATCATTTATACTTGATAATAGTGAAACACTATTTGAACTTCATATTGAATATTTTGAATTAGCAAAAAAGATAGGTATTAAAGAGTATAAAGTTTGTGAATGCTTAAATGATAGTGAAAAATTTTGTGAGGCTGTAAGAGAGATTGTGAAGGAAATGGGATGATTAAAAAAACACTTTTTTTTGAAACGGATATTAAAAAAGATGGGCTTTTAAAAATAGAAAAAGCATATAATAAAATGCTTGAAGAGATGAATACAGGTGTTACTGGGTATTATGATCTTCCTATAAATCAAGAAAATGTTATTGAAGATATTTATGATTTTATTGCAACAAATGAGTATCTTGAACATAATCTTATAAAAGATTTAGTTGTTATTGGTATTGGTGGGTCATCATTAGGTACAAGAGCAATTGATACACTTTTAAAATTTAGTCACAATAGAAATATTATCAATATTCATTTTTTAGAAAATCTTGATCCTCTTTATTTAATAAATAGTATAAAAAATATTGATCTCTCAAAAGCTTTTATAGTGATTATTTCAAAATCTGGAACCACTATAGAGACAATTTCTATTGCAAAATATATCTTCTCACTTTTAAAAGACCCTTTAAAAGGTTTAGATATAAATCAAAAAATAGCAATTATTACTGATAAAGACTCTCCTTTAGATAAACTCTCAAATGAGAGAGGATGGAAGGTGTTTCATATTCCAAAAAATGTAGGAGGAAGATTTTCAGTATTGAGTCCAGTTGGATTATTTCCTCTTGCAGTATTGGGATATGATATTGAAGAGCTTTTAAAAGGTGCAAATATTATGAGAGAAGAGTTTTTGCACCATGGGCCAAATCTATTAATGTTTAAAAAAGCTTATTTCTATTATAAAAATGCAAATGAAAAAAATATAAATATTTTATTTTCATACTCTTCTATGTTTGAAGCTTTTAATAAATGGTATATTCAGCTTTGGGGAGAGAGTTTAGGTAAAAAAACAAAATCCAAAAAAAGAGTAGGTTTAACACCGATAGGACTTATTGGCTCAATAGATCAGCACTCCTTTTTACAACTTATCATTGAAGGGCCAAAAGATAAAACAGTTACATTTTTAAAACTTAAAAATTTTGAACTTCCAGTTACTGTTCCTCATATCTCATTACCATATCTTGAAACTACAGATTTTGCAAATGGAAGAAGATTTCAGACAATCATTAATACCCAATGTGATGCTACAATAGAATCAGTTATTGAAGCTGATGTACCAGTTGATTTAATTGAGATAAATGAGTTAAATGAGAGTAGTGTGGGATATCTGATATACTATTTTGAACTTTTAACTTCAGCCGTTGGTGCAATGTTTAACATTAATGTATACAATCAGCCAGGAGTAGAATCTGGAAAGCAAAAACTTAAAATCAAACTTTCAAAATAGAGTTTTAGGAATAGATTTAGGAGGATGCTTTAGTGGTAATACAGCATTTGTGATATTAGATATTTCAAATGAAAAAATTGAACTTGAAACAAAACCATTTATGGAGCCAAAGCATAAAAGTATCTATTCTTGTAAAGAATTTCTTATAAAAAGAGTAATCGATATATCTCCAGACTATTTAGCTATTGATTCTCCATTTTCTATACCATCTATTTTATGTGATAAAAATTTCAAGCCACCAAAAAGAGAGATAATAGGTGAGATATCAAACCCTTATATATATCGATATACAGACTATTTCATTTATAAAAAATTTGGTATTAAACCTATGCCTCCAGCTGGGGATAGAATAGGAAGAATAACCGCAAGATGTATAGAATTTTTAAGAGAGTTTCATTATGATGGAGATTATATAAAAATTGGAGATAAAAAGATAAAAATTTTTGAGGTTTTCCCAAAACAGATAGGAAATATTTTGGTTGGAAAAAATTATAAAAATAAGAAAGAAAAAATTTTAAATATTTTAAAAATAGATAATTTTAAATATGATTTTTTAAAAAATGAGCATTTTTTTGATGCTTTATTGGCAGCTTATAGTGTTTTTGAAATTTTAAAAAATAATACCATTAAGCCTGAAAATGATACAATAAAAAAAGAGGGATGGATATATCCTATAACAAAATGTTCTATAGGAAAATAAAATGGTTGGCTATATTTATGATCCAATTTTTACTCTACATGATACAGGCGAGCATATAGAGAATAAAAATAGAGTTATTGTTATAAATGATGCTTTAAAAGATTTTGATTTAAAACATTACTCTATAAAAAGGGCAACAAAAGATGACCTTTATAAAATTCATGAAAAACATTATGTAGATTGGGTAGAGCATGCCTATGAAAATGGCTATAGAATGATTTTAAATGAAGATACAATTTTGAGTCCTAAAAGTTATGAAGTAGCTTGCTATGCGGCTGGGTCAACTATGCCAATAGTTGATGCATTTAAGAAAGGGGAGATAAAAAGAGCTTTTTTAAATATCAGACCACCTGGTCATCATGCTGAGAGAAAAACAGGACAGGGTTTTTGTATCTTTAATAATATTGCTCTTATGGCAAGATATGCACAAAGTGTTGGATATAAGAAAGTTATGATTATTGATTTTGATGTGCATCATGGAAACGGAACACAAGATATTTTTTATGAAGATAATACAGTATGCTATTTTAGTACACATGAAAAAAATAACTATCCATATTTTACAGGAAGTGAAGATGAAATAGGAGAGGGAAAAGGAAAAGGATTTAATATAAATAGACCATATGGTGATTACTGTGATGATGAGACACTTTTAAAACTTTATGATGATCTTCCAAAATGGTTTGATTTTGATATTGTTTTGGTTAGTGCTGGATATGATCTAATGAAAGATGAGCTAATTTCTACTGCACAAATAAGTTTTGAAGGATTAAAAAAGCTAATACAAAAAATTTTAGATTTTTCAAAAGATAAGCCAATAGCATTTTTACTTGAAGGTGGTTATAATTTAGATTCTTTATCTAAAAGTGCTAAGATTACTGTTAATGAGCTTTTTTCTTATGGGACAGTCTAATTAAACCTGCTTCAATTCTTACAAATTCTAATGTTTTTCTATCAAATTTTTCTATATCTATTCCAAGTTCTTTTGCTTTTTTATAAACTATTTCTAAAGGCTCAGGATCTGCTTTTTCCCAATATGGTCTTAGTTCTCTTAAAAAAATATTTACTGTAATTTGTCCAACTCCATAAAATTCATCAATTTTTGCTTCAAGATCTTTACTATCTTTTGCTAATTCATGTATTTTATTTAAACTTCCATTATATTTATCAAGTAAAAACTGGCAGTCTTTTAAAATTTGGTCTGATTTTTTTCCATCATATCTTACATAACCACCTTCTCTCATAATAGGATATACTAAAAATTCCCATCCAGCATCTAATATTTTTTGGGGAGTCAAAAGATTATATTTTTCAAAAGCTTTATATGTATGTTTCGCTATCGTTTCATTTATATGACCTCCATATAATATGCTTGCTAAAAACCATTTAAATAATTCATTATCATCTTTTTTACGTAAATCAATTCCAAGCTCCTCAGAATAAAGCTCTGTTTTTATTAGTTCATTTAATATATTTTTCATATATTGTCCTCAATTGATTTAAGTCATTTTTCAATAAAAGTTATAACTATTATAATAAATATTTAATTAATAAGGAGATAAAAATGAAAAAAATAACCATCTTTTTTATGATATTAAAATTAACTCTTTTTGCAAATATATTTGCAGGATCTGCAACTAAAAAATCTATGGAGATAAAAGGGGAATTTGCAAAAAGTAAGCAGTGTATAAGATGTCATCTTGATATTTATGAAGAGTATAAATCATCTTCACATTTTAACTCATCTATATATAGAGATAAAATTCATAAAAAAGTTTTTGAGCTTCATTCAAAAGCAACAAATGAGAAGAATTATATCTGTGCAAAATGCCATACTCCTTTAGTAAAGAATAAAAAAATAGAAAATATGGATGAAAATAAAACTGAGTATAAAGAGGCTATTGCATGTGCTTATTGTCATAGAATAAAATCTATACAAAAACATAAAAAAGCCAACAAAAATATTATATTAAATAAAAAGGGTGTCTATTATGGAACAAGAAATCCAGAAATCAGGAGTGAATATCATAAAATTATAAATACAAATATCATTCACAAAAATGGCGATACCTGTATGGGTTGTCATTCGCATAAACAAAATAGTTTTGGATTTGTAGTTTGTAAAACTGAAAATAAAAACACTCTTAAAGAAAACTGTATAACATGCCATATGCCTCAAGTAGAAGGAAGTTTGAGTGACAGGGTAGAGACACCTACACATGCATATCACGGTTTTGCAGCCTTAACAAATAGACCAGAGCTTTTAAAAAAATATATAAATTTAAAAATTGAGCCTAAAAAAAATTTTTTTATCATAGAAGTTGAAAATTTAGCTCCACACTCAATCCCTCTTCATCCTATAAGAATGTTTGAACTTATAGTTGAAGTTTATAAAAATGGTAAGCTTTATAAAGTTTATAAAAGAGATTTCCATAAAGTATTAGGAAAAGGAAAAAAAGCCGCTCCTCCTTGGATTGCAGATAGAGTTTTAAAAGATACAACAATAAAGCCAAAAGAAAAAAAAATTATAAAAATAGATATTGATCCCAAGAATAAAAAAATAGTAGCTAAATTTGGCTTTTTTATTGTCAATCCAAAAGCTGCTAAAAAAATGAATCTTGAAGAATTTTCCAAATTTAGGCTATTAAAAAAGATAGTTTTTAAAAATAATTAGATAAAATTTTCCATGCAAAATTTATATAGCTGGAAAAAAATATTTAATATTTTAAAAAAAGAGAAAAAAAATTTTTTAATAGCTCAATTTTTGGCAATACTTGCAACTGCTGCGAGTGTTCCTACTCCACTTTTAATGCCTGTATTAGTGGATGAAATACTTCTCAATAAACCGGGTTTTGTTGTTCATACAATTGATACTTTTTTGGGTGCTGGTTCTAAATTTTATTATACCTCTATTGTTTTAATGGTAGTTTTATTTTTGAGGTTTACTTACTCTTTTTTAAATATTGCCCAAAATAAAATTTTTGAAACAATTGCAAAAAATATTACATATAAAATAAGAGAAGATGTACTAAATCATTTAAAAAAAGTATCTATGAAAGAGTATGAATTGCTTGGAAGTGGAAGCGTTGCTTCAAGGCTTGTTACAGATATCAATACTATTGATTCATTTTTGAGTATATCTATAAGTAGATTTTTAATATCTTTGCTTTCATTGATTGGGATATCTATTGTTTTACTTTTTATTCACTGGAAACTTGCAATATTTATACTTTTTTTAAATCCTGCTGTTGTTATTTTTGCTACAAAACTTGCAAGAATAGTTTCAAAATTAAAAAAAGAGGAAAATAGTGCAGTTGAAATGTTTCAAAAAGCTTTGATTGAAACTTTAGATCTTTTTGAGCAAATAAGAGCAGCAAACAAAGAGAATGATTTTTTTAGAAAAATTGTAAATAAAGCAAAATTTTTAAAAGAAAAATCGATAAATTTTAGCTGGAAAAGCGATGCTGCAAGTAGATTAAGTTTTTTAGTATTTGTAAGTGGATTTGAAGTTTTTAGAGCTGCTGGAATTATAGCTGTAGCATATTCAGATTTAAGCATTGGCCTAATGCTTGCAATATTTGGATATTTATGGTTTATGATGACACCAATTCAAGAGATTTTAGGAATCCAGTATGCTTATAAAAATGCCACAGTTGCGTTAAACAGAATAAATGAACTTTTAAAATTACAAAAAGAGCCCCAATATCCTCATTTAAAAAATCCATTCAAGAAAGATTCAAAAATTTCAATTGAACTTAAAAATGTTTATTTTGGTTATAACAAGGAAAAAATTATATTAAATGATATAAATATGATTATAAAAGGAGGGGAAAAAACTGCAATTGTTGGTGCAAGTGGAAGCGGAAAGACTACGCTGAGTAGGATATTAGTGGGGTTTTATCCTATTGATAAAGGTGATATTTTTTATAACTCAATCTCTATAAAAGAGATAGGATTAGATGTAGTTAGAGAAAATGTATCTTTAGTATTGCAAACGCCAACTCTTTTTAATGACACTATTAAATTTAATCTAACTCTTGGAAAAGATATTGAAGATAAAAAAATATATGAAGCTTTAAAAATGGCACAAATTTATGATGAGATTTTGGAAATGGAAGATGGTTTGCAAACAGTTGTGGGAGTAGGTGGGGTGAGATTGTCTGGTGGACAAAGACAAAGAATAGCGATAGCAAGAATGATACTTCAAGATCCAAAAGTAGTAATACTTGATGAATCAACTTCAGCAATCGATATGGATACAGAAAAAAGACTTTTTGAATCACTAAACAAATTTTTAGAAAATAGAACAACTATAATAATTGCTCATAGATTAAGTACTATAAAACAGGCAGATTTTATCTATATTCTTGATAATGGTAAAATTATAAAAAGTGGGGAGTTTGAAAAATTTAAAATTCAAAGGTCTTAAAATGAAAAAGCTGCTTGTACTTATTTCCGTTTCGCTGCTACTCTTTTCTGCAGAAAATAGCATAAAAGTAATAAAATCAGGTAATAATTATATTGTAGTTAAAAAAGAAGATAAAAAAAGAATAAATAGAAAAGATAAAGAAAGAGTAGATAAAAAAATAGATCTATTACAGGAGAAAATTAAAAAACTTAAAAAAGAAAATATTGAATTATCAAAAAATCTAAATGAATGCAATAAGAATCTGTCAAATAAATATCTTATTGTTTATAAAATTAATCCCAAAACATATAGACTTATAAAAAAATGCGGAATAGAAAATATAGATAGAGATATTTTGTTTTTCTGGGGAAAAAATAAGGAATTTACATCATTTTTAAAAGATAATAACAATAGATTGAAAATAACTGGAATATTTTTAAAAGGAAAATGGCAAAGAAATCTAAAAGATTTATGGATTGATAAAAAATGTGTTGAAGCTAAAAAATAGATGGTGACCCCAAGGGGACTCGAACCCCTGTCACCGCCGTGAAAGGGCGGTGTCCTAACCACTAGACGATGGGGCCGTCAGCAGATTTTGAATTGAAATTATACAGATTTAAACTTAAATAAATTTTAAAGATAAGTGAATATGAGAATAATTATTTTGATAATTTTTTTAATAATAGATCTATTTTCAAATGCGATTGATATAAATACAACAAAAAATTTTTTTGAATTGGATAGAGAAGGTAATATAAATCCAAGTGTATATAAAATTTTAAATAAAATAGAGCATGATAGATCTATACTTTGTGATAAATCAAGATACAACATCTATCTTATTAAAGAAAAACTTTTTGATTATAGCTTTGAAAAAAATAGTGAAAAACTAAATGATTTAAAAATTTTAATTAATAGAGCTTTCAATCAATATTTTTATGATTTGAATCATGGATGTATAAAAAAAGAGAATTTTTTAAAAATTTTGCCACAAAAAGAAAATCTAGATATTCAAGAAAATCTTATTTATAATAATCTTTTAAATGCGTTAAAAAAATATGTTTTGATAGAGAAAAAAGGAAGTTGGGATAAAATTGAGAAAAATTTTTATATATTAAAAAAGGGAGATTCCAATCAAGTTATCATAAAAATAAAAAAAAGATTAAAATTAAGTGGCGATTATAAATGTGAAAATATTGATAATATTTTTGACCAATGTTTAGAAGATTCAGTTAAAATTTTTCAAAAAAGACATGGATTAAAAGTTGATGGAAAAATTGGCCCAGAAACAATAAAGTATATGAATATATCTTTAAAAGATAAGATTTTAAAAATTGTTTTGAATATAGAGAGATTAAGATGGATTTTAGAAAATGATAATGATTTTATATTGATAAACATTCCAGATTTTTCATTAGATTTTTTTAAGAATAAGCATAAAACTTTACATATGAAAGTGATTGTTGGAAGAGAAGATAGGCAAACACCTATAATGAAAGATTATATAAAATATGCTGTTTTAAATCCCTATTGGAAAGCTCCAAAAACAATTGTTCAAAAAGATATTCTTCCAAAACTTCAAAAAAGAAAATTTGAATATTTGAAAAATAAGCATATTATTGCTTCATTAGATTGGGATGGAAACGATACTATTGAGTATGAAAATGTTGATTGGTCTTTATATAATGCTGATAATATACCTTTTGTTTTTATGCAAAAACCGGGTCCACAAAACTTTTTAGGTTTTATAAAATTTATATTTCCAAATAGTGAAGATATATATATTCATGATACGCCAGAACAAAATCTATTTAAATATAAAAAAAGAGCTTTCAGTTCTGGATGTATTAGAGTTAAAAAGCCTATTGAGCTTTTTTATAATCTATATAATTTAAATAGTGAAAAAATTACTTATAGAGATATTTTAGAAAAATTAGTTAATAAAGAGACTAAAATAATACCTTTTGATAAAAAAATAAGAGTATATATTTTATATATGACTGCTTTTGTTGATGATGAAGGCTTGATAAATTTTAGAGATGATATTTACAATATAGATAAAAAAATGAAAGATTTTATAAAACAAAATGGAGATTTTTTGGTAAAATAGGATAATTTTATTTAAAGAGGTAAAAATGCATAAAATTTTGCATTCAAGAAGAGATTTTTTGAAAAAAAGTGCTCTCTTTACTGCAGCAATTATCATTCCTCAAAAAGGTTTTTCAAAAAGTGTAAATGAAAAAAAGCTCTCATTTTATAATATACATACAGGGGAATTTTTAGAAACTGCTTATTGGATAGAAGGAAAATATATAAAAGAAGAGGTAGAATCAATCAATAAAATATTAAGAGATTATAGAACAGGTGAAATTAAACAGATAGATATAAAATTGATAGATCTTTTATTTGATATTAAAAATATTTTAAATAAAGAGAAGAGTTTTCATATAATATCAGGTTATAGATCTCCTAAAACAAATGCTTATCTAAGAAAAATTTCTACAGGAGTTGCAAAAAAAAGTTTTCATATGAAAGGAAAAGCTATAGATATCTATCTTCCTGGTATTGATTTGTATATGCTTAGAAAAGCTGCTATGAGCTTAAAAAAAGGTGGAGTGGGTTATTATCCAAAATCTCACTTTGTTCATGTTGATACCGGCCCAGTTAGATATTGGTAATGGAATTTATATTTGATTATAAGTTATTTAAAAATGGACCAATATTAGTTATTGGAGCTTCTGATAGTGGAAAAACAACATTTTGTAATATTTTATTTAATCATTTAAAAAATAGAAAAAATCTCTCATTAATAGATTTAGATTTAGGGCAAAATCAAATAGGTATTCCTTCAACTCAGACTCTATTAATAGAAAATGAAAAAATTAACTTTTTTGTAGGTTCATTTTCACCACTTGGAAATTTTTTAGACTATATTGTTGGTGCAAAAAAGCTTTATGATTTATCTATAAAAAATGGGTATGAAACTTCTATTATTGACACATCAGGATTTGTTTTAGAAAAATATGGAGCTAAGAGTTTACTTCACTCTCTATTTGAAATATTAAATCCATATATTGTTATTGCTTTAGAAAAAGAGAATGAACTTGAAAATATTTTATCTCCTTATGAAAAATCAAAAAGATTTATTATTAAAAGATTAAAAGTTTCCAAAGAGGCAAAAATAAAAAGCAAATCATTTAGGAAAAATATAAAAATTGAAAAAATAAAAAATCTATTTATAAATTCAGAATTTAATAATATAGATATAAAAAATTATGGAATAATTGGAAAATATCCAGTTGTGAAAAATCAACTTATATCTTTTCTTGATAATCGCGGATTTTCAAAAGCTTTTGGAATAATAAAAGAAATAAAAAATGATATATTAAATCTAAAAGTTACAAATGGATGGAAAGAGTCTAAAATGATAAAAACTAGTGAGATTATTTTAGATGAAAATTATCATTATAAATTTTTAAAGAGTATTTAATTCAATATTATCAAAATTCTTTTTATAATAATTTTTATATCTAACCTTTTTTTCTAAAGCTTCAATAACAGCTTCTGCAAAATTGACACCTTCAAATTTTTGAGCATTATCAAGCCCGCCGGGACTAAATACATTAATCTCTAAAAGCTTATCTCCAACAATATCAAGTCCTACCAAAAACATTCCATCTTGTACCAATTTTGGTCTTACAATATCTGCAATTTCAAGCATTTTATCAGTAACTTCAGCTTTATATGCATGTCCGCCTGCATGAATATTGCTTCTAATATCCCCTTGACTTCTTACCCTTTTAAAAGCAGCATATTTTCCATTAACTTTTAAAGGTTTTCCATTCATTAAAAATAGTCTAACATCTCCTTCTAACGCTTTTGGGAAAAATTCTTCAGCAATTACATACCCATCTCTTGAGATTGCATTTATCATCTGGTTTAAATTATTTTCATCATTTGGTCCTGCATAAAATACATTTCTTCCAGCTGAACCTTGCAGTGGTTTTAAAATAATCTCTTTATTATTTTCTAAATAAAACTCTCTTATCTCTTTTGGATTTTTTGATATTAAAGATTTAAGTCTAACAATTTTTGGAAATTGTTGAAAATACATTTTATTTATAGCTTTAGACAAACCATCAGGATCATTTAATACAATTACCCCATGTCTTACCGCTGATCTTCCAAAAACTAAAGAGGAGTGTTGAGCCCATGGCTTATCAAAATCAGCTGCAGGATCATTTCTAAGCATTAATATATCGCATTCATCTATTAATATTCTCTCTTTTTGTGATTTTTCAGAGACAATATGCTCATAATACTTTTCTGGATTTTTAAAATTTTTTCCTTTTGCTTTTACAGCAAAAGCATGTAAAGTTTCATTAGGATAATATGAAAAATTTGCAACATCACTAATCCATACTTCATGTCCTAACAAGGTAGCAGTAAAAGCCATTTTTATAGTTGAACTTGGCAAAATTTCATTATATATATCATTTAAAATCATAACTAGTTTCATTTCATCACCTTTTTGATAATATTCAAAATATCCAAACCATTTTTAATCTCTTCAAGTCTTTTTAGAGAATTTTCATCTTTTAGGTATTTTGGCATCAATGGAGGATTTTTAAGAACTTTTCTTAAAATGAGCTCTTTTATCATTGGAATATGATTGGCTGCTATTTTCCCAATATAAAGTGGTTCAATTTCACCACCATCTTTTATGTATTCTAAAATATCTATAAAACCTCTTAGATAGATTGCATCTTTTGTTAATCCACCGCCTCTATAAACTCTTGTTGTTATACTAAAAGCAGTTTTATCAGCAAAATTATATGATTTTAAAAGATTAAATGTTTTTACAAAATCATAATCATCTATTAAAGATTGTGCAGCCAATACTCTTGCAGCTAAAATTTTTATCCTTTTAATACCAAGTTCTCCACATAAATATTCACTTAAAACAGCCAATCCTTCTTGCATCTCATCATATCCTTTTAATCCTGTGTGTAACTGTTTAAAAGGTTGATATAGACCATTGAAATATGTAAGAATATGTGTTCCAATTTCATGATTTAACAGCGCTTTAATTCTATTTTTTGGAAATTTTGCATATTTATATATTAAAAATTTATGATTACTTACCATTGCAGAAGAGACAATATCTTCTCTTAGCTCAACAACAGCATTAAATTTTGGAAATATTTTTTTATAATCTTCTATCTCTTTCTTTGCATATTCACTAAATTCATATGCATCAACATATTCATCTATAGATTCATTATAATTTTTAGTTAAATTTAATATTTCTAAAGCAGTATCTAAAAGATTTTTTTCTATCTCACCATAAACTTGCATACTCCCATAAAAAAAGTTTTTTGTATCTCTATCTTTTAACATAGAAATTTTTTTATCAAGTTCATCAAGTTTTTCACTAAAAATTTCAGTTAATGTTGGATCTTCTATATATTCTATTGGAAGAGAAAAAAGATCTCTTTTTATTATTGAAGGATCAAAAGGCTTTGGTCTATAATGAAATGTGGGTTTTTTTGAAAAGCCACTATTTTTAAATTCATTCCATGCTTCTTCTAAGTTTACAGGAGTTGCTTGAAGTAAAAAATCAAAGCTATCTTCAATATTTGCAAGATCAGTGTCTATTGTTTTTACAACTTTTGTTACTACTCTTCTACCAAGAGATCTATAATCGATCGGCTCAAGATTTGTATGTTCTTTCATAAAAGTATAAAAAGCCATTTTGCAGGCATTTGCAACCCCTTTATGAAGTTTTGCAAGTTCAAGAGGATATAACTTTTTACCAGTATAATCTTGATATATTGGTTTAACTTCGACTCCTATCATATAAATATTATTTTTATTGAAAACTCTATTTGAATAAAGAGGTTCCATCTCATATGGAGCAATATTATCAGTATATTCTATTTGTGTTTGAGCATTTTCTCTATTTATTACTATTTCATTAAGCCTATTTTTCAAAGCTTCAATTGTTGATGTTAGTACGCCAAGTTTTGGTGCATATATTTTAAATTCTGGTTTTTTATCTTTTAAAAAAGGCTCTTTTTCTTGATGAGGTTTTGACCATATTTCTATAAGTAAAAAAGCCCCATAATCATCTTTTGCGATTTTTGCTATCTCTCTTATTAAATGATTTAAACCATTTTTTGTAACTTCCTCTTTTGCAATAATATATGCAGCTTCTCCAAATACAAGTCTTTTTGTACCCACATCATCTCTTTTTAGAGGAATTCTATATAAGCATAAAAATGGTAAAAATCTATCAATATGAATTCTTCCACCACCGGGAAGTCTTTCTCTTATAAACTCATTTTTAATAACTCTTTTTTTAATCTCTTCAATCATTGAATCAGTAATAATTAGCTCTTTTCTCTTTTTCATCTTTTCTCCAATTTTTCTAATTCTTCCAATATTGGAATTTTTATCTCTTTTAAAATTTCTGCGATCTTATTTATCTTCTCAAAATATGCTTTTCCTGTCCATTCATCCATAAATATTTTTTTAAATTCTATCGATAAAACACATACTCTATGATCAAATCTATTATGAATCCAATATGGAAAATAACCCCCTTTAAATTTAACATTTTCTCTAATATCAATATTTATATCATCTATTTTTCTTTTTTTAAATTCTTCAATTACTCTATCAATAAGCTTTTGCCACTTCTTTTTTCTTTTGATGGTTTTAGTGCCAAGATTAATATCTGGATTTTGAGATTTTGGCTCTTCAATATATGGAGACTTTCTTCTATAGTTGTATGAATGAATATCCAAAACAACAATATTTTTAAAAAAATCGAGCATTGAGTTAATTAAAAAATCGACTTCTTTATAAAACATATTATATATCATATACGATTTTTCAAGTAACTCTTTGGGAGGGAGTTGTTTATAAATTTCAAGGCCCCAAGCATCTTCAGGTTTTTTATATATAGCTTTTTCTATAGGTCTGTTTAAATCTATTTGAAATCTTGATCTATAAACTACTATCTTATTTTCAAAAAATTTTATAAACTCTTCAGTATATGGGTCCTCTTCTCTTAATCTCTGCTTGGATGAAATTTTCATATATTCTAAAATTGAAGGATCAATATAATGACCATTATGTATAGCAGTTGCAAGAATTGGAGATTTTTTAAAATCTATCTGCCAAAGCATTTTTTTCATTTTTTTTCCTTTTTATGCTATACATTTTATATTTTAACTAAAATAGTTATAATTTAAGCAAAAAATATGAAAAATTACGTATACTATAAAAAAAGAAAAGGAGAAAACTATGGAGAAATTACCTAAAAATTTAGATGATTTAAAAAATTATGTTGCTGAAAATTTTGCAAAACTTTCAGACGAACTACAATTGAAACTAATCAAAACTTTACATAAACTTTTAAATGAAGAAAAATTGGTTAAAAAAGAGGTTGAATTAGAACAAAAGTTGATGGATGAAGATAAAGCTTTAAATACATGTGCAATAGATGATGAGACATCTGCTATTCAAGAAGAGGTTTTAGAAGAGATAAGAAAACATTCTCATATCGATGTGCATATGAATAAAAATCTAAGTGATGATCCAAGAGATGAAGATGCTAAATATGTAGATGTTACTATGGATAAAGCTATTAAAGATCCAAATGATCCTTTAGGTGATTATCTTGATGAATTAGAAGATCAAGAAAAATCAAACACATAATAAAGGAAAAGTGGTTGGAAATAGCTCTCTATCTACATCTATTAGCTGCAACTGCTTGGATTGGTGGATCTCTGTTTCTTTTTGCTTTGGGGATATTTTTAAAAGATAAAGAGGCTCAAAAAAATGTGTACCTTCATATAGGGCCTCTTTATGGATATTTTGAATCTGTTTGGCTTACTGTTTTAATAATAACAGGATTATACATGTTTTTTGGGCATGGCCTTGATGAGGTTTTAAAATCAGCTATCGATTCGGAACTAGCTCATATTGTACTTATTAAACTTATACTTGTCACATTAATTACTATTTTTACAATAATTCATATGTATTTAGCTTTTAAAACACATGGAAAAGAGAGAACAAAACTTCAACTGCTATTATCAAGAGGCAGTTCAATGTCTATATTTATTTTAAATCTTATTATTTTGTGGTATGCAGCAAATTTAAGATCACTTCTATAAATTTTGATATTAGTCAATGAAAAAAAATTTTTTTCTTCTTAAAATAAGAGAAAATTTATCTTAATTAAGGAGAAGATTATGCAAATACCAGAAAATGCCCAAAAAGTGGAAGTTGAAGGTGCAACTGTTGATTTTTATAAATTCGAAAAAGATGGGATTACATATTATGCATTTGATACAAGCAGATGTGGACCACCAGAACCTATGGTAAATGCAATGGCTGGACTAAAACTTGTTAAAAGTCCAAATGTAAAGCTAATAATGATAAATCATAAAATGCCAATGGGGCTTTTAAATAAGATTGAAGAAAATTTTAATATTGAAAAAGAAGATCTTCCTGATGGAAATGTTAAACTTGTTTTTAGTTATAAAGAAGGTGCTAGCGAAAAAGCAAATTTAAATGATTCTCATTGTCACGGTTAATTTTTTAGGGAGGGGTTATGTTTAATATCTCAAAAGAGTTTGCTCCGCCTTTTTCTCTTATTTCGCCATTTTTTATAGCTGGAGTAATTTTTTATCTATTATCTATGATAGCAATTCTTTTTTATACTCCAACTTTTCAATATCAAGAGTTAAATATTGCAGGCTGGGTACATCTTTTTATGATTGGCTATGTAATGATGATCATTTTTGGTGCTATGGCTCAATTGGTACCAGTAGTTTTAGAAACTGGTCATTTTAGTGTAGATTGGTATTATGTAATATTTCCACTGCTTCTTATAGGAACTATAGGGTTAATTATTGGTTTTTGGCTAAATCCTATAATTTTAAGTTTTGGCGGTATATTGGTTTTAGCTGCGATGATTATTTTTGCTATAGATGTTTTTTTAACGATTAAAAAGACAGAACTAAAAAGTATAACTGTAAAATCTGTAAAAGTATCAAATATTTTCTTACTTCTTGGAATTTTAAGTGGTTTTTTATTGGCTCTTACATTAAGTGGATTTATAGGGGTTGATATAAATGATATTTTAAGAGCTCATGTATATGCAGTTATAGGTGGATATGTTTTAATTACAATATATGGAATAAGTTTAGTTTTACTTCCAATGTTTGGATTAGCTCACGGTTTTGATGAAAAACCTATAAATTATGCATTAAAATTTATGATTTATGCAGTTATTTTTGTACTTTTAGGAAGTTTTCTAGGTATTTCTATTTTAAATATTGTTGGATATTTATTATCAATTGCATCAGTTAGCTCATATTTTTATCAAATATATCTTATCTATAAAACAAGAGTAAGAAAAGAGTTAGATATCTGGTATAAATCTATGCTATTTGGATATTTTTCTTTTTTTATATCTTTAATTATAGGATTTCTCTATCTTTTGAGCGGTGCAAGTTTAGAAAATCTTTTGCATACATTTATTTGGTTTTTATTTATCTTTTTTGCATTTTTAATAAATGGACATCTATATAAAATAATCCCATTTCTTGTATGGTTTCATCGATATAGCCATTTAGTTGGAAAACAAAAAATTCCAATGTTACATGAAATGTATCCAAAAAAACAGGCAGAGTTTGAATTTTGGTTTAGTGCAATAGGTGCATTGTTAGTTGGATTTGGGCTACTTTTTGAAAATAGTGAATTATTTAAAGCAGGAGGAAGCTTTTTATTTATAAGTGCTCTGTTTTTAGCAACAAGTACAAGATGGATGTTAAATTTTGGAAAGGAAAAATAATGGCAAAGGTTACAAAAGAGCAAGTTTATGATGCAATAAGAACTGTAATAGATCCTGAAGTTGGGTTTAACTTAGTTGATTTAGGTCTTATTTATGATGTGGATATAGATGAAGAGAATAATGTCCATGTAAAAATGACACTTTCAACAAGAGGGTGTCCTCTTCATCAAATGATGCAACAATGGGTGAAAGAAGCTGTTGAAAGAATTCCTGATGTAAAAGAGGTAACTGTAGAAATTGTTTGGGATCCACCTTGGAATATCTCTATGGCAAGTGAAAATGTTAAAAAAGCTCTTGGGGCTGGATAAAATGTTAAAAAGTATCAAAAGAGAATTGCGCCATCTATATGGTGCAGCAATTCTCTTTTTTTATTATATTAAATGGCCAGTTTTTATTGGTGTTCCTTTAATGTATGAATATTTAGGATTTAAAAAAAATATATATTTAAATATTTTATGGATATGGTGTGTAATTTTAATTGTTAAGGATTTTGTAGAGATGGCAAGAAGATATAAAAAAGGTGAAAAAATATGGAAATAACTCTTGAGACAAAAATATATGATCTTTTAAAAGAGTACCCATTTATGGAAGATAAACTTATTGAAATAAATCCAAAATTTAAAAAATTAAAAAATCCAGTTCTTAGAAGAACAGTTGCTAGGATAGCTTCTATTAAGCAAGCTGCTATAGTTGGAGGAATGGATCCAGTTGATTTGCTAAATAAAATAAGAAAAGAGGTTGGATTAGAGCCTATAGATATAAAAATTGAAACCAAAAAAAGTGAAGAGATTCCAGATTGGATTACAAAAGAGCCTGTTGAAATTTTAGATGGAAATAAACTATTAGAAGAAGGCAAAAATCCTTTAGCTCATATAAATAAGATTATTAAAAATCTAAAAAGTGGTGAAATTATATTATTAAAAACAGACTTTAAACCTGAACCTTTAATAGAAGAATTTAGGAAAAAAGGTGATGAAGTTTATTGTGTAAAAGAGAGTGATAAAGAGTATTTAACATATATAAAAGCGTAGGGAGTTTGGAGTTTTTTAGTTAAAAAGTCAATAGTCATTAAGTCATTAGTCATTAAGTTTATTTTACCAATGTCTAATGACTATTGACTAATGTCTAATGATTAATTTTTATCATCTTTTCCCATAAATCTTTAGATAGAAGTATCTTTTCTACTCTTTCTTGCCAAACTTTACCAAATTCATCTTTAACAGAACTATTTCCCATCATTAGTTGCTGCATCAGATTTTTCATATCTGGATTTGGAGGAACAATTGATGGGTCATAGCTAATATCAACAAATTTTTCATTATCAACTCTTTGTAATCTAACCTCTTTTGGAATATCTGCATTAAAAAAAAGCTTATTTGCCCTATTAAATTTCCCACCTATACCTTTAAAGCCAGCCTCATCAGTAACTCCACATATAAAAGCTATTGTATTTCCAATAACCCCTTCAACACCTTCATCTTTTTTCCCTTTGATAAATACTTTTACTTCTCCTCTAGTTGGCAGATTACCATCAAAAAGATTTTTTAGTCCTAATTTTGCCATTAAAAAGGCTCCTGCTACTGTTGGACAAGAATGGCCTGCAAATTTAACAACATCTAAATATGTTATTTCTAACTCACCATTTTCAAAAGCCCCTAGAAAATCTGAAAGTGGGTCATATAACTTTATAGGTTCAACTTTATCAAAAAAATCTGGATATCTCATATATAATCCTTAAAAATTTTTGCCAATTTTATCTAAAAATATATTTTGATATAATGACATTCATCAAAAAGGTGAAATATGATAAAAAAAGCTAAACCTGAAGATTTAAAAGACCTATTTTTATTTAAAGACCTTGACTCAAATCAGCTACAAGAACTATCTTCTTTTATTAAAATAAAACATTACAATGAAAAAGAGATTGTATATTATGAAAATGATTTAAAAAAGCAGCTTTATTATCTAAAATCTGGCCATGTAAAAGTTTATAAAGTGGATAGATTTGATAATGAGATATTTCTGTATGATATTGAAAGCGATAATATGATTACAAAGATTAGCTCTTTAGAAGAAAACTCAATAAATTGTTTTGGAAATATAGAGTGTGTTAAACCTTGTGAAATTTTGATAATTGATTATGAAAGTTTCAAAAACTTTTGTTTGAAAAATCCTAAAATATTATTAAAGGTAGTTGAGATTTTTGCAAAAAGAAATCAACTGTTAGAGTGCCTTATAAATAGAGAACTTGTTTATGATGGTGTTGCAAAAGTTGCTTATACATTAGTAAATGATATAGATAGTTTTAACAAATTAAAAAAACAAGAAATAGCATATAGATTGAATATTCAGCCAGAAACTCTATCAAGAATATTAAAAAAACTTATAAAAAGAGAACTTATCAAAAGTGAACATGGAATTATTGAGATTTTAGATGAAGAAGGGCTAAGAGAGATTTTTGAGTAAGGAAAATTTATGAAAAAAATTACATCTCAAATAAAATTCATTGGCGGTGCTTTATCCCTTACAATTATAGCAATTGTGGCTTCTGTTATTTATATAAATCAAAAAAGTAAAAACGATTCTATAGTTATTAATATTGCTGGAAAAGAGAGAATGCTTACTCAAAAAATTAGTAAAGAGATTTTTAGATTAAAAACGGCAAGGATAATAGAGTTAAAAGAGTTAAATGATGCACAAAATCTTTTTGAAATAAATTTATACTCTTTATTAAATGGAGATAAAAAAAGAGGTATTTATCCACCTCCTACATTGGAGATAAAAGAGCAGCTTTTAAGGGTTGAAAAGTTATGGCTCCCTTTTAAAGAAAAAATTGAGATTTTTAAGAAAATTATTTTAAAAATAGAAAATGAAAAAAATTTTGTTTTTGACAATAATGATTATCTTTTAAATATATCTGATAAAGTGGTAAAAACTATGGTTAAAACAAATGTTAAAGGATATTATATTGATAAAGCTGGAAGACAAAGAATGCTTAGTCAAAGAATGATGTATTTTTTACTTTTGTATTTAAACGAATCAGATCCAAGATATTATAGAATATTTTATGAGACGCTTCATCTTTATGATATGACACTAAAACAGTTTTATAACGATAAAGATTTAATAGAAATTAAAGAGTTAAAAGATATTTTGGAGAAAAATTATAGTTTTTGGAATGAATATATTTTACATGCCAAAAATCTAATTGAGATGCAAAGTAAATTAAATGATACAGTAGATTATATAAAAGAGTTTAACAATATACTGTTAAATGGAATGGACCAAGCTGTTTCTATGTATACAATATATTCAGAAAGACAAAGGACTCTTCTTGAAAATATAGAATATATCCTAGCAATGATAGCAATAGTTATAATTTTTTATTCATTCTTTTTAATTATAAATATTCAAAAACATTTTGAAGAGTTTATGAAAAAATCAAAATCTCTAATCTCTTTTGATAAAGATGAATCTAAAATATGTGAACATACTGATGAATTAACAATAGCATCTAAAAGACTTGAAAATTTTATACAAAAAGTTGATAGAATGATTATAGATGCACAAAATGCAATAAAAACTTCAGAATATCTTACTAAAGAGTTAAGTGATGTTAGTGAACTTTTAGAAAAAAATGCCAAAGATATAGATAAAACTCAAAAAAAAGAGTTGGAAAAATATCTTGATACAAGTGAAGATATAGCAATACAGTCACTTGAAGATTTAGAAAAGAGTGCAAAACTACTGCAAAAACTTCATGAAAATCTTTCTAATATTTTAGAACAAACAAAGAAATAGAGTCATTAAGTCATTAGACATTAGATATTGGCTGTTTCACTCTTTCATAGCTTATCCATTTTATTTTCTCCCTTTAACTTTTCAATTCAATTAACATTATCAATTATTATTAATTCTTACCAATAACTTTATATCTATTATATAACATCAAATGCCAAAATAGTTTTAAGTTTCAAGTGCTAATTTCTAATTTCCAATGACTAATGTCTAATGTCCAATGTCCGATGTCTAACAAATAGGATATAAATTATCTTAATTAAGATATTAAATTTTATTTATTATTTTGACTCAAGTCAATGATGAATCAAATAAAAATATATAAAATTTTTAACGTTAATCTAATATTGCCTTGATAGGCAAAATTTTAAGAGGAGGCATATATGGCACTTAGTCGTAGAGATTTTCTAAAAAGCAGTGCGGCTGCAGCTGCAGCAAGTGCAGTGGGACTTTCAGTTCCAAAAGAGATGGAAGCTGCAAGTAAAGCTGCAGAAGCCGGTTGGAGATGGGATAAGGCAGTATGTCGTTTCTGTGGTACCGGTTGTGGTATTATGATTGCAACAAAGGATGATAGAATTGTTGCAGTAAAAGGTGACCCTTTAGCACCAGTTAATAGGGGACTTAACTGTATCAAAGGTTATTTTACTGCAAAAATTATGTATGGCGCTGACAGGTTAACTCAACCACTACTTAGAATGAATGATAAAGGTGAATTTGATAAAAAAGGAAAATTTAGACCTGTTAGCTGGAAAAAAGCTTATGATGTAATGGAAGAGCAGTTTAAAAAAGCTTATAATGAGCTTGGACCAACTGGTGTTGCATTTTTTGGTTCAGGACAATATACTGTTCAAGAGGGTTATGCAGCAGCAAAACTTATGAAAGCTGGTTTTAGAAGTAACAATATTGACCCAAATGCGAGACACTGTATGGCAAGTGCGGTTGCAGGATTTATCCAAACATTTGGTATAGATGAGCCAGCTGGATGTTATGATGATATAGAGTTAACTGATACGATCGCTGTTTGGGGTTCAAATATGGCTGAAATGCACCCAATTCTTTGGGCAAGATGTACTGATAGAAAACTATCTAACCCAGACAAAGTTAAAGTAGTTGTTTTATCAACATATGTTCATAGAACATGTGACTTAGCAGATGATGTTATCATATTTAAACCAAGTACTGACCTTGCTATTTGGAACTATATTGCAAGAAGTATAGTTTATGATCATCCAGACGCAATAGATTGGGATTTTGTAAAAGAATACACTGTTTTTGCTACAGGATTTCCTGATATCGGTTATGGTATGAGAAATCCAAAACATGCTAAAGAGCTTGGATACTCTTCTAAAGAGATGGAAACTGTTTCTCATCAAGCAGCTAAAAAACTAACTGAAGATGAAAAAGTAGCTCTTAAACCTTTTGGAAAAGATGTTGATGTTTTGAAAATGAAACATGCAAAAGCTGCAGGTAAACATTGGGCTATCAGCTTTGAAGAGTTTAAAAAAGCTTTAGAGCCTTATACTCTTGATTATGTTGCAAGAGTTGCAAAAGGTGATCCAGATGAAAGCTTAGAGAGTTTCAAAGAAAAACTTGTAAGATTAAAAGATTATTATGTAGAAAAAGGAAGAAAAGTAGTAAGCTTCTGGACAATGGGTATGAACCAACATACAAGAGGTACTTGGGTAAATGAGCAAAGCTACATGGTTCATTTTCTTGTTGGAAAACAAGCAAAACCTGGAAGTGGCGCATTTAGTTTAACTGGTCAGCCAAGTGCTTGTGGTACAGCAAGAGAAGTTGGTACATTTGCTCACAGACTTCCAGCAGATATGGTTGTTTTCAATCCTAAACATAGAGAAATTAGTGAAAAAATTTGGAAATTACCAAAAGGAACTCTAAATCCTAAAGTTGGAAGCCATATTGTAAAAATAATGAGAGACCTAGAAGATGGAAAGATTAAATTTGCTTGGGTTCATGTATGTAATCCATGGCAAGATACAGCAAATGCAAATCACTGGATAAAAGCAGCAAGAACAATGGACAACTTTATTGTTGTTAGTGATGGTTATCCAGGAATCTCTGCAAAAGTAGCTGATTTAATCTTACCAAGTGCAATGATTTATGAAAAATGGGGAGCTTATGGTAATGCAGAAAGAAGAACTCAGCACTGGAGACAACAAGTAACTCCTGTTGGTGATGCTATGCCTGATATTTGGCAATATGTTGAATTTTCAAAAAGATTTAAATTAAAAGAGGTTTGGAAAGAGTGGAAGCTTCCTGATGGAACAGTTCTTCCAAATGTTCTTGATGAAGCTAAAAAAATGGGATATAGCCCTGATGATACTCTGTATGATGTACTATTTGCAAATGATTATTATAAATCTTTCAAATGGCCTGATCCAATTGGAGAAGGTTTCCAAAATACTGAAGCTGAAGGTGATAAAAGAAATGTTATAGGAGCTGATGGTAAACCATGGAAAGGATATGGTTTCTTTATCCAAAAAGCTCTTTGGGAAGAGTATAGAAAATTTGGTGCTGGCCGTGGCCATGATTATGCTCCATTTGATGTTTACCATAAAGTAAGAGGTCTTAGATGGCCAGTTGTAAATGGTAAAGATACACCTTGGAGATTTAATGTTAATTATGACCCTTATGCAAAAAGAGAAAAAGATAAAGGACATGTTAAAGGTGAATTTGCATTTTATGGACATGCACTTAAAGCTATACCACAAGGTAGCTTAACTGGTCCAGATAAATCAAAACCAAAAGTTCATCTACCTAATAAAGCAAAAATATTTGCAAGACCATATATGGAGCCACCTGAAACTCCAGATAATGAATATGATACTTGGCTATGTACTGGTAGGGTACTAGAGCATTGGCATAGTGGTACTATGACAATGAGAGTACCAGAACTTTATCGTGCTGTTCCTGAAGCTCTATGCTATATGCATCCAGAAGATGCTAAAAAACGTGGAGTAAAAAGAGGTGATCTCGTTTGGGTAGAAAGTAGAAGAGGTAAAGTAAAAGCTAGAGTTGAAACAAGAGGAAGAAATAGACCGCCAAAAGGTCTTGTTTTTGTTCCTTGGTTTGATGAAAGGGTTTATATCAATAAAGTTTGTTTAGATGCTACATGTCCTATCTCTAAACAAACTGACTATAAAAAATGTGCAGTTAAAATTTATAAAGCATAAAGGAAGGGATTGTTTTGAACAATTCTAAAGTAAATAAGGGGGTGGGGATGGATGAGAAAAAAGCTCCTAAAATAAGTGAGAGAAGAAGATTTCTTGTCCAGATGGCACAAAATGTTGCAATAGCAGCAGTTGGAGGTCTACTTTGGAGCGCTTATGTTGAAGAAGTTAAAGCAGCTCCATTAATTCTTAGACCTCCTGGTGCTAAAAAAGAAGAAGATTTTATAAGTTTGTGTATCAAATGTGGTTTATGTGTTGAGGCTTGTCCATATGATACATTAATGTTGGCAAAGCCAGGAGACAATAAGCCAACTGGTACTCCATACTTTATTCCAAGAGATATTCCTTGCTATATGTGCGAGGATATCCCTTGTGTTCCACCTTGCCCAACAGGAGCATTGGATGAAGAAAGTGTTTCTGTTGTAAAAGATGGCAAGAGGGTCTTTGACATTACAAAGATGCAAATGGGTGTTGCAATTGTTGATATTAAAAACTGTATTGCCTATTGGGGAATACAGTGTGATGCATGTTATAGAGCATGTCCGCTTTTGGACCAAGCAATTTTTATGGAGCTAAGAAGAAACGAAAGAACAGGAAAACACGCAAAACTGCTTCCTGTTGTTGATCCAGATTATTGTACAGGATGCGGGCTTTGCGAACATGCATGTGTTACTGAAAAAGCTGCAATAAGGGTTCTACCAAGAGAAGTAGCTCTAGGAAAGGTAGGAGAGCATTATGTTAAAGGATGGGAAAAGAGTGATGAATCAAGATTAAAAGGTAGCAAAGGTATTCAAACTACTGTTACTCCAAGAAGCAAAAAGAGTGCAGTAGAATCTTTAAATGAAGGAATTGATTTTGAGTAGAATATGGAAAAAATATAGATTTTTAATCTTTAGAAGAATCACTCAAATATCTATTCTCATCCTATATATTGGCGCTAATATTTGGGGATGGAAAATTTTACAAGGAAATTTAAGTTCATCCCTATTATTAGAAAAAGTGCCTTTAGCTGACCCATATGCAGTATTACAAATATTTGCAACAGGTTCAATAGTTGCAATGGATGCAATATTAGGAGCAATAATAATAACTCTATTTTATATGGTAATAGGTGGGCGTGCATTTTGCAGTTATGTATGTCCAGTAAATATGGTAACAGACCTTGCTAACTGGATAAGAAGAAAGTTTAATTTAGATAAAGTAGAGAAAAAATGGTGGGCAAGTAGGAATATAAGATATTGGGCTATTGGTCTATCATTTATTCTCTCTTTCTTACTTGGGACTGCTGCTTTTGAACTGGTTAGTCCAGTCTCTATGACACATAGAGGCTTGGCTTTTGGGATGGGATTTGGATGGGCAGCAATTGTTACCATATTTTTATTTGACCTATTTGTTTTAAAAAATGGTTGGTGTGGACACATATGTCCTTTAGGTGGATTTTACTCAATTATTGGAAGATTTAGTCTTTTCAGAGTAAAACACAACCAGCCAAACTGTACTTTATGTATGAAATGCAAAGATGTCTGTCCAGAAAAAGAGGTCCTTTTTATGATAGGAAAAAAAAGTATGGGCATAAATATGGGTGAATGTACACTTTGTGGAAGATGTGTAGAGGTGTGCGATGATGATGCCCTAAATTTTGGTATAAGAGACTTTATAAAAAAAGGAGAAGAAAATGAGGCTAAATAAATTGAAAGGTATTGGCTTTTCATTATTGGCAGCTGCACTTTTAGCTGCAGGATGTGGTGCTGCTTCACAAAAAGCCATTGATGAGACTGAAATTAGCTATAGAAATGTTCCATTGACTGATGAAAGCAAAATTACACCACCACCTGTAGAATATACAAAAGCAGCTCCTGGTACTGCAAAAAGATTTGAAAGAAGTTATGAAAATGCTCCACCATTGATTCCTCATAGTGTGGAAGGATTGCTTCCTATTACAAAAGAGCATAATGCTTGTTTAGATTGTCATATGCCAAATGTTGCATCAAGTGTGGGTGCTACTCCAATTTCACCAACACATTTTAAAGACTTTTTTGCATCTAATAAAGAGAAGTTGCATAAATATGCTGGAGCATCAAAAGTTCATAGTAATCCAAATGATATTGCTCCACAAAGATTTAACTGTTCTCAATGTCATGCACCACAGGCAAATGTAAAACCTTTAGTATCAAATACATTTAAGCCTGAATTTAGAGATCCAACAAATAAACATAAATCTACTCTACTTGATAAATTAAATGAGGGAGTAAAATAGGTGGAAAATAGAAGGGATTTTTTTAAAAAATTAATCCCAACAAAAAGAGAGGAAGAGGATATACACCTCTATCCTCCATATTTTAATGAAATAATTGATTTTGAAAAGTGTAAAGAGTGTGAAAATAAACCTTGTATAAAAGCTTGTGAGGAAGAGATAATTATTTTAAATAATGATAAACCATCTTTAGACTTTTCAAAATCTGGTTGCACATTTTGTGATGAGTGCGCAAAAGTATGTGAAAAAGATGTATTAAAGGTTGAATATAAAAAAGAGCTTCCAAAAGTAAAGATTGATATTTTAAAATGTGTGGCTTGGAATAAAACAATATGCAGTATGTGTAAAGATATATGCGATGTAAATGCTATTGATTTTATGGCTCTTTTTAATCCTGAAATAAATGAAAAGTGTAATGGATGTGGATTTTGTATAGGAGTTTGTCCTACATTTGCAATTGAAATCGGAGGGGAAATTTGAAAAAAATAATTATTTTACTTTTATCTATTTTTGCTTTTGCTTTTGCTGTAGATATTAAACCTTTTAAAAAGATAGATATAGGTGCTGCTGTCCTTGATATAGCGATAGAAAATAGTAAAATTTATGTAGCAACTGATGCAAGTAAAGTATTGATATTAGATAAAGATTTAAATAGATTAAAAGAGATAAAAGTTAGAAAAGTAAAAGATTTTATGGGTGAACTTAATAATGCTGATATATACTCAATTGATGTTTTAGATAATACTGTTTTATATTTAGCTCAAGCAGAAGAGGGATATAGTGAGCTTTTTATATATAAAGATGGGAAAAAAGAAAAAGTTTTAGATAAATCAGCGATGATGTATGCAAAGGCTGCAAAATTTGTAGATAAAACAAAAGCTATTTTAGTTTTGATGAGCGATGAAGTAGTTTTATATGATATAAAAAACAAGAAAGTTTTAAAAAGAAAAAGGGCAGGAGAATATTTTTATTCAGTTTCTTCAATTGAAAGAGATAGAAAATATTTTGCTATTGGTGATGAGGGAGGAGAGGTAATTGTTGTAGATACCAAAACTTTAGAAAATGTAAAAGTTTTCAAAGATATAAATAAAGATAAAATATTATCAATTTTTATAAATAAAGATTTAGTAGCTGCTGGAAGTAGGGCTGACAAAACATTTGCTTTATATAATATAAAATCTGGAAATTATAAAACTATTAAAAATCCTAAATTCTTTATATATGCAGTTGGATTATCTCCAGATAATAGATTAGCGATATATGGAGATAATGAGAAATTTATATTAAAAGGTATAGATACTTCATCATATGATTTAAAATATAGATTTATAGGTCATACTCATATTGTAAATGTTATAAGGTTTTTAGATAAAAATTTAATGATTACCGGAAGTGAAACTGGGGAAATTATATTATGGAGGTTAAAATGACGCTTAGTAGTTGTGTAATTAGATGTAATCCAAATGATTTACAAGATGTAAAAAAAAGAGTAGAAGAGTCAAATGTATGTGATATTCATATAGTAGATGAAAAAGGATATATAGTTGTTACCATTGAAGGTGAAAATACTGAAGAAGAGATAAATAAACTTAAAACTTTACAATTTTTAGAGGGAGTTTTAAGTGCAGATTTAATCTATTCATATAGTGAAGAGGAGCTTGATGCATTAAGAGAAGATTTAGAGATTCAAAAAAAGCCAATTCCAGAAATTTTGGAAAAAGATGTAAAAGCTGAAGAGATAGTCTATCATGGTGATTTAAAGAAAAAATATATATAAAGGTATATCATGGATATAACTTATGATATGTTTATTGAGACTGAAGTTCCTAAAGATGAATTAATTATTTCAAGAACAGATTTAAAAGGAATAATAACTTATGCAAATGAGACATTTGCAAAAATTTCAGGATATACACCTGATGAACTTATAGGAAAACCTCATAGTATACTTAGACATCCAGATATGCCCAAAAGGGTTTTTACAGACCTTTGGGAAACTATAAAAAATGGAAAGATTTGGAGAGGATATGTTAAAAACTTAAGGAAAGATAAAGGATATTATTGGGTATATGCAGAAGTAAGCGGAGTATATAAAGATGGAAAACTTGTAGAGTATAAATCAATGAGAAGTTTTGTACCAAAAGAAAAAAGAATTCAAATGCAAAAAATTTATGATGAAATGAGACTTGAAGATAAAGAGAAGATACGTGAAGTTTCTTATATTTCATATGATGTTTATTATAAAATGGTTAGTAAAGCAAAAGAAGAAAATATTGAGCCTACAAAATGGTTAGAAAATCTTATTAAAAACTTATAAAAGGACTTTTTTGTCCTTTTACTCATAAATAGATTTCAACCCCTCTTTGTTTATTATTTTAAAGCCACTTTCACTTTTTTCAATAAGTTTCATAGTTTTTAATTTTTTTAAAATTCTTGAAAGCGTTTCAGGGGCCATATGCAGTTTTTCTGCAATTTGACTTTTTTTGAGTTTTGCAAATTCATGTTCATGTTCATAAATATATTTTGCAACTCTTGAGGTTGAGTTCATTACTACATTATTTGTAATAACATCTTCAAGATATTTTATCTTTTTTGTTAAAGATTTTATAAATATAAAACAAAAATCAGGATTTCTTAAAAAATTTTTCTCAAACTTTTCATAATCAATTAAAACTGCTTGCCCATCAGTTATGAATTCTGCACTTGCAGGATATGGTATTTTTTCAAGATTTACAATTTCAGCAATTAAGGAGTTTGGAAAAAAATTATGAAGTACTATCTTATTACCTTTTTGATCTGTTTTGTAAATTTGAAGAACTCCATCTGTTAGTAAAATCAAAGATTTTGGCTTTTCACCTTCAAAAAAAAGAATACTTCCCTTTTTAAAATCAACTGTTTTAGATATTGAATGAAGCTTTTCAAGTTGATCGCTATTTAAATTTTCAAAGAGATAAAATTTACTTAAAGTTTCCATATGTTCCTCATATATTTTATTATAGAGAGTGATTATATATATTTTTTATTTAAAAACTTATTATCACAAATAGATAATATAATTTTTGTGACTTAAAAGTGACAAAAAAATAAAATTAATTTTAATTTTTATGTAAAAAAGCAATTTAATTAAGTTTTTTGACTAATGTCAAAGAAAAATCTGAAACTAAATAATAAAATTTTTTACAGTAAAGGTTTAATAAAAAATTAAACCTAATTTAAAAAGGAGGAGTCATGGAATATTATATGCCAGATATTCCATATACTGATTTTTTATCAATTTTTGTTTTAGCAGCATTGGTAATATTATTTGGTACTGGATATGCTGGCTTTTTTACTTTAGTTAAATTAAAGTTAGTTAAAAGATATCAAATGATTTTTGCATATATTTCTTGGAGTATTCAAGCAGTATGTATGTATTATTTAGGATATCTTTTAAAGGTTGAGCCTTATACTCAAAAAGTGCTTGTTGGAGCAATGATTGGGTATCTTATTTTTCCACATATTGTCTATTTTATACTTGAACAAGTCCATAATAGATATGAAAAAGAAACAGAAATTAATCAAATCTGATAAGGAGGTAAAATGGAAAATAGACCAACATCTGTCTGGACTAGTAACCGTTTTTGGCGTAGGTCTGCGACGTGGGTAACTGGAGTTGCATCTGTTCTTTTAGTTTTTTTAACATTTGATTCAATGGGTCAAATGCAAATGGGTACTGCCGATGATATTAAAAATAAGGTGGATAAAAGAATACCATCTCCATTGGTAATAAATTATAAAATAGATTACCAATTAAATAAAATAAGAGGACATGAAGTTCCAATTATTGGTGGCATGGATGCAAATGGTAAAAGTAAATATGAAGAAAAAGAGAAATTTTTTGGAAGAGATGATTATAGTGAAGAAGAAGCAAGAGCTTTAATTCATAAAGGAAAATTAACAATTCAAGCTAAAAACTGTATGGATTGTCATACACTTCTTGGTAATGGTGCATATTATGCTCCAGATTTAACAAAAGCATGGTTAGATCCAGCTTGGGGACCTGAAGGTTCAATGCAAGCAATGACAGGAGCTAGTTCAAAAGAAGAGGCTATGGCAACATTTTTACAAAATCCTGATAAATATCCTACTCATGAAAGAATGATGCCAAATTTAGGAATTACAGCTGAAGAAGCAAAAGCTGTTGTTGCTTATTTAAAATTTATGTCAGCAATTGATACAAATGGATTTCCAAGAAACTTTGGTAAGATAAAAGGAGCTGTAGATGCAAGGAAATAGATTGTATGAGGGACAAAAATTAGCTCTAAAATACTTTTTTGTGGCAATAGTTCTTTTTGGTGCCCAGTTACTATTTGGGCTTGTAGCAGCTATTCAATTTTTATATCCAGATTTTCTATTTAATACTTTAGATTTTTCTATTGCAAGAATGTTACACATAAATGCTTTGGTGGTATGGTTACTATATGCAATGATAGGTGCAGTATATTGGCTTTTACCTGATGAAGCAGGTGTAGAAGTTGTTGGAGTAAAACTTGGTAATTTAGCATTTTATGTATTAACTGCAGCAGTTGCTGTTGTAGTACTTGTATATCTTTTCATTCAAGTTGGACCAGGAAATGAGACAACTTTATGGTTGATTACTGAAGGAAGAGAGTATATAGAAGCTCCAAGATGGGCTGATATTGGTATAGTAGTTGTTGTTTTAATATTCCTTTATAATGTATATGCAACAGTAATGAAAGGTAAGCATACTGGTATTTTAGCAGTATTGATGGCTGACTTAATTGCACTTGCAGGTTTATATCTTGCTGGAATGTTTTATACTGATAATATTGCAGTTGATCAATATTGGTGGTGGTGGGTTGTTCACCTATGGGTTGAAGCAACTTGGGAAGTTTATGTTGCAGCAGTTGGTGGTTATATTCTTATAAAAACTCTTAATGCAAATAGGCAAGTTGTTGAAATGTGGCTATGGATAGAAGTAGCTATGATGTTTGGATCAGGTATACTTGGTCTAGGTCACCACTATTTCTGGATTGGTACACCTGAATATTGGTGGGAAATTGGTGCACTTTTCTCAGCACTTGAACCAGTTCCATTAGTTGGTCTATTTGTTCATGTTCTTTATGATTGGGGTAAAGAGAGAGGTAAAGGAAACAATATAAAAAATACTCCAGCATTTGCATGGCTTACAGTTGAGACTTTTGGTAACTTTTTAGGTGCAGGTGTTTGGGGATTTATGCATACATTGCCACAAATAAATCTTTACACACATGGTACACAATGGCCAGCAGCTCATGGTCACTTAGCTTTCTTTGGAGCATATGTTGCTATTATGATAGCAGCTATATATCTTGGAGTTCAAGGAAAAGCTGGACTAAAAGAGATGAGAATGACTAAAGCTGGATGGTGGGCAATTTCTCTAATTACAACTGGTGTTTTATTAATGAGTGTTTCTTTAACTCTTGCAGCATACACTCAAACAATGGTAGAAAGAGGTATGTATGGTGCTACTTGGGAAGGATATTTTATAGCTCAAGCTAATCAATGGTTTGTACAAGGTATGGGATGGAGATTGGCAGCTGGTCTTGCAGTAGTTGTTGGATATGGATTTTTAGTATATGATCTATTAACTGTTGCTAAAAAACAGCCAGCTGAAGTAACTGAGGCAGCAGCCGCAACAGCTTAATTAAGAAAAATTGAATATAAAGTTTAGTAAAATTGATTAATAAAAGGAGGAGTTATGATAGAGCCTTGTCATGATGTGGTATGTAGTTTTTGGTCAATGTTAAATCAAGGACCAATGACGCTAACAATTATACTTCACACATTGATAGTTCTGCCAATGGTTTGGATCTATTTTGATGAAAAGAAAAAGTTGCAAAGAGGTGAATAACCTCTTTGCTTTCATAGAGGGTGAGGGGTAAAACCAATACCTCAAAAGGAGATTA
Source organism: Nitrosophilus kaiyonis (assembly GCF_027943725.1). Classification (NCBI taxonomy): domain Bacteria; kingdom Pseudomonadati; phylum Campylobacterota; class Epsilonproteobacteria; order Nautiliales; family Nitratiruptoraceae; genus Nitrosophilus; species Nitrosophilus kaiyonis. Next base: position 1,358,491 of record NZ_AP025696.1, read on the forward strand.
AGATGAAATTAAAGATTGGTCTAAGTGCATTGTTAGCAGTGGGTTTGATTGGTACAGTTTCAACAACTGCTAATGCAGGTGTAAAACTATCAAAAGAGGAGATGAAAAAGGCTACTCAAATATATTTTGATAGATGTGCGGGTTGCCATGGTATGCTTAGAAAGGGTGCATTAGGTCCAAATTTGCTTCCTAAAAAAACAAGAGAGATGGGAACAAAAACTCTTGAATATATTATCTACAATGGTACTCCTGGTGGTATGCCTGACTGGGGTGCGAGTGGTGAGCTTACTAAAGCTGAAACAAAATTAATGGCGAAGTTTATTCAAACTGAACCTGTATCACCTCCAGAAAAATCTTTGGCTGATATGAAAAAAAGCTGGAAAGTTTTTGTACCAGTAGATAAAAGACCTAAAAAGCCAGAAACTAAAAGAAATTGGGAAAACTATTTTGGTGTAGTTTTAAGAGATGTGGGTAAAGTTGCTATTATTGATGGTGATACTAAAGAATTAGTAAGTATAGTTCCATCTGGATTTGCTACTCATATCTTAAGAACAAGTAAATCTGGTAGATATATGTATGCTATTGGTAGAGATGGTAAAGCTACTGTTATTGACCTTTGGATGAAAAAACCTAAAAATGTAGCAGAAATTAGAGTATGTAATGATGCAAGAAGTATAGATACATCTAAAGCAAAAGGTTATGAAGATGAATATGCAGTTGTTGGATGTTACTGGCCACCTTCAATTGTTACATTAAAAGGTGATACTCTTGAGCCATTAAAAATAGTTTCAACAGCAAGTTATACTTATGATACAGAAGAGTTCACAAGAGAAGCAAGGGTTGCTTCAATTGTTGCAAATCACCATAAACCTGAATGGGTTATAAATGTTAAAGAGACAGGTCAAGTATGGCTATATAATTATGCTGATCCAAACAATCCAAGAATTGCTATGCTTGAAGCTGAAAGATATCTGCATGATGGTGGATGGGATTTAACTAAGAGATATTTCTTAGTCGCAGCAAATGCAAGAAACAAAGTTGTAGCAGTTGATACTGAAGAGGGTGAAGTTGCTGCTATTATTCCAAGTGGTGGTACTAAACCACATCCAGGTAGAGGTGCAAATGTTAACCATCCAAAATATGGTCCACTTTGGGCAACTGGACATATTGGATCTAATGATATAAGCTTTATTGGTACTGATCCAACTTACCATCCACAATATGCATGGAGAGTTGTTAAAAAAATATCTTTACCAGGAGTTGGTGGTGGTAACCTATTTATAAAAACTCATCCAGCTTGTAAATATATCATTGCTGATAGACCGGTTAATCCAGATAGAAAACTTCAAACACAACTATATGTTATTGATAAAAAAACTCTTGAAGTTGTAAAAACTATCAAAATTCCAAAAAAATATATAAAAGAAAGAACTGTAAAAGTTAAAGGTAAAAAAGTTAAAGTTAAACCAAGAGGTCCAGTTCATATTGAGTTTAACAAAGAAGGTGATGAATTTTGGGTAAGTGTTTGGGGTAATAAACTTGTTCCATCTGCAATCTTAGTATATGATGCAGAAACACTTAAACTTAAAAAAGCAATTGAAGGTGATTGGGTAAGAACCCCAACTGGTAAATTCAATGTATTCAATACAAAATATGATATCTATTAAGATTTAGACCTGGCATTAAGCCAGGCTAAATCTTTTTTTTATTACTATAATGATGAGTGAGAAGTGGCAAGAGAGCTTGCTATTTCTCACTCCTCAGATGGAGGGGTGATATGAATAAAATCTTAATTTTTCTTTTATTTATTTCTTTATCTTTTTCAAAAGAGTTTGATAGCTTCTATATACACTCTTTAGAATCAAAAAGTAATAATAAAATAGATGGTAAAAATCTTTATTTAAAATATTGTGCACTCTGTCATGGAAAACAAAAAGAGGGTATTTCTGCTCCTCCTTTACTTCCACAATTTTTAAAAAGAAAAAGTGATAAGAAAATATATACAATTATAAAAAATTCTCTCCCTCAGACATTAATGCCCAAATTTGACTTTTTAAATGATAACGAAATAAAAGAGATTATAAAATTTTTAAGAAAGCCTCAAAGAGACATAAAATGGAATGAAGCTAATATAATAAATTCATATAAAAAATATAATAACAATAAAAAAGATTTAAATATAAAGGATATCGATAATGTAACTTTAGTTGTAGAAAGAGGTGCAAATAGAGTATGGATAATGGAAAATGAGAAAATTTTGGATAGATTTGATTTTAGAAATGTTCATGGAGGATTAAAATATACCCTTGATGGGAAAAATTTTTATGTCCCTACAAGAGATGGTTGGATAGGTCATTATTCTTTAGAAAATGGGAGATTAGAAGATAAAGTTAGAGCTTGTATAAACTTAAGAAATGTTAGTCTGAGTCATGATGGAAAATATCTATTTGCAACTTGTTTACTTCCACAAATGGTTGTTGTTTTTGATAGAAAAACATTAAAACCAGTAAAAATTAAAAAAGTTAATGGGAAAATTAGTGCATTATATGAACTTTATAGTAAAGATGAAGCAATTTTTACTTTTAGAGATAAACCTAAACTTTATAAAGTAAATACAAAAACATTAAAATTTAAAGAGTATAAACTTGATAAGCCAATCGAAGATTTTTTTATTGATCCATTTGAAGAGTATATTATTGGGACTACTAGGCATGGAAAAGATTTAAGAGTTTACGATATAAAAACTTTAAAAGAAAAATTTTTCGCATCAATTGAAGGAATGCCTCATCTATTTAGTGCTACATATTGGTATAAAGATGGAAAATTTTATTTTGCGACACCTCATTTAAGAAAACCGTATATCACAATTTGGCAGATGTATGATTGGAAACTAATTAAAAAAATTGATGTAGGAGGAGATGGATTTTTTGTAAAAACACATCCTCAAAGCGATTATCTTTGGGTAGATAATGGCTCAGATAAGCTTGTATTAGTTAATAAAGAAGATTTTTCTATTAAAAAATTGACTCCTCGAAAAGATAAAAGATACATTCATACCGAATTTAGTGGTGATGGGAAATATGCTTACCTTAGTATTTATGAAAATGATGGAGACCTTTTAGTCTGGCAAACAGATACATTTAAAGAGATAAAAGATTACAAAGCAGATGTTCCCGTTGGGAAATATAATTTTATTAATAAAAATAGAGTTTTTTATCCAAGACTATTTGGGCTTAGCATTTTTAAAGAGAAATGTTGGGGATGTCACCATCAGAGTGCTGAAGCTTTTGGACCTCCTTTTAGTAAGATTGCCAAAAAAAGGAATGAAGGCGAAATGATAAGCCAAATAGTTGATCCAAATCATACTTATAAAGAGTTAGGATATAAAAGAAATTCTATGCCAGCTTTTAAATTTAATGAAAAAGAGTTAAAATCTATAGTAGATTATATAAAATCATTTAAAGGTAAATAGTGTTTAGATTATCTAATCTATTAAAATCAACTCTTGAAAATAAAAAACAAAGAGAGTTAAATGGCTCTATATTAATATGGAATTTTACTAATAGATGCAATCTTTCATGTTTGCACTGTTATAGCAAATCTTCATTAGATGAAAAAGATACTTTGACTACACAAGATATCTTAGAAACGATTCCGAAATTAAAAAAAGCTGGGATAAAATTTGTTATTTTTAGTGGAGGTGAGCCATTAACAAGAAAAGATATCTTTGAAATTGCTCAAGCTTTTAAAGATGAAGGTATTATGACATATCTATCAACTAATGGTTTATATATAAATCCAGGAAATGTAAAAAAAATCATTGATACTTTTGGATATATAGGAATTAGTATTGATGGTGACGAAAAAACCCACGATAGATTTAGAGGACTTATTGGATCATATAAAAAATCATTGCAAGCTATAGATTTAATTCATGAAAATGGCGGGAAAGTTGGTATAAGATTTACCATTACAAAAGAGACAAAAGAGTCATTAATGCATATTTTTGATTTAGCAGAAAGTAAAAATATTGATAAAGTATATATTTCTCACCTTGTATATAGTGGAAGAGGACTTGATAATTTAAAAATGGATTTAAATAAGGAAGAAAGAGTAAAAGCAGTTAACTATATTATAGATAAAGCATTTGAATATTATGATAAAAATATCGATATTGATATAGTTACTGGAAATATGGAGATGGATGCAATTTTATTTTTGGATAGATTTTCAAAAAAATATCCAAAAAAAAGTGATGAACTTAAAAATAGATTATTAAAATGGGGCGGAAATAGTGCTGGGAAAAATTTGTTAAATATTAATAGTGAAGGTGATGTAAAACCTGATCCATTTTTTCCAGTTACAATAGGAAATATATTAAAAAAAGATTTTGAGAAAATTTGGCTTGATAAAAACAACGAGCTTTTAAATAAACTAAGAGAGCATCCAAGAAAAATTAAAGGAAAATGTGAAAATTGTGAATGGATTGAAATATGTAATGGAGGTAGTCGCCCAAGAGCATGGGCTATATATGGAGATCTTTGGCAAGAAGATCCAAGTTGTTATATCAAATAGTTATTAAAGGTGAGTTAGGTGAGTAAGATGAGTGAGAAAGTGGTTATTAGTTATTGATAAAAAATAGTATTCCAATATACTAATACACCAATAACTAATAACCTATGTCTAATATCAAAGGATGAAAATGAAAAAAATAGTTTTATTAGCTTTTATAATTGTTTCTCTGTTTGCTACTGAAAAAGTTTTTGTTGTAGAGAGAGAAAATAGTGCTTTAGCTGTAATCCAGGATCATAAACTAATAAATGAGATAAAAAATATGCATAACTTCAACCATGCAGTGGTTAAGTTTATTGAAAATGATGGATATGTTATTACAAGAGATGGCTATTTGATCAAATTTGATCCAATAAAAGAAAAAAAGATAAAAGAGGTTAAAGCAAGTGAGAGTGCTATAGGTTTTACGCTTACTAAAGATTATGTTGCAGTAGCTAATTATGCTAATAAAAATGTTCAAATATTTGATAGAGATTTAAATCTTTTACAAACTATAGATACTAATTCAAAAAATGTTGGTATAAAAGTTTACAAAAACTATCTAGTTTTTGCCTGTATGGATAGTGATGAGTTATGGGTTATGGAAAATGTTGGTAAAAATACTCCAAAATTTAAATTGAAAAAAGTTATTAAAAATGCTGGAGAGGTTCCATTTGATGCAATGATAAATAAAAACCTTTATGTTGTTGGTTTTTTTAATTCACCTTTTGTTGGCGTTTTAAATCTTGATACTTTTGAATATAAACAGGTTCCATTAAAACTTGAACATAAAAATATCGTTTTAAAGGTTCCTCATTTTGGATTTTGGTCTATAATGAAAGATAAATTTTTTATACCTGCTGTTGGTGATAATAAAGTTTTTGTTTTTGATAAAGATTTTAATTATATAAAAGCTATTGAAGTTGAAGGCAATCCAGTATTTACATCTCTTAGCCCAAAAAGAAAATATTTAGCTGTTACTTTTAGTGGAAAAAAGTTTCCAATTGTTCAAATAATAGATACTAATACTTTAAAAATAATAAAAAGATTTGATTTTGGCGGAATGGTCTTGCATGTTAGATGGAGTAATGAAGAACCACTATTATATATATCAAATAACCAAAAAAGTGAAGTTTTAGGAATTGATACAAATACCTGGAAAGAAGTATTTAAAATAAGTGTTCCAAAACCATCTGGTATTTTTATATTTAGAAAATAGAATTGATTAAAATCATTTAAATATTTTTTTTAGTTTAATATAATTTTTTAAATATTTTAAAGGAAAAATTTATGGGAAAAGTATATCTAACAGGTGCAGGGCCTGGAGATATAGAACTTTTAACTTTAAAAGCTGCAAAAGTTATAAAACAAGCAGATATTATTATATATGATAGGCTTGCCAATCCAGAAATTTTAAAAATGGCAAAAAATGGATGTGAGTTTATTTATGTTGGAAAAGAGGATGGAAAACATATACTTCCACAAGATGAAATCAATGAAGTTATCTATAAAAGTGCATTAAAAGCTGATGTTGTAGTAAGATTAAAAGGAGGAGACCCTTTTGTATTTGGAAGAGGAGGAGAAGAGGGCAAATATTTACATGAAAGAGGTATAAAGTTTGAAGTAATACCAGGAATAACTTCAGCAATAAGTGTTCCAGCATATGCTGGAATTCCAGTTACTCATAGAGGAATCAGTGTTAGCTTTAGAGTAGTTACTGGTCATGAGGCTCCAAATAAAGAGACAAGTCAAATTCCTTGGGAGAATTTTAAAACAGATGATACTATAGTATTTTTAATGGGTTTACACAATTTAAATAATATTGCTCAAAAACTTATTGAAATTGGAAAACCAAAAGATTTTCCTGTTGCTGTTATTTCAAAAGGAACAACACCTGAACAAAAGACTGTAGTTGGAACTTTAGAAAATATATATGAAAAAGCTAAAAATCTTCCCACTCCTGCATTAATTGTAGTTGGAAAAGTAGTTAATCTTCGAGAAGACCTATCTTGGTTTGAAAAAAATTAATAAAATTAATTTTAATTTATAAGATAGTATTCTTAACTATTAAATTTTTATATTATAAGTATGATTGTATTTATTCGATAAAATAGGAAATTTTTAATATTTAAGTTGTATATAAAAAATGTCACTATCTTGTCACTTAATTTAAGAAAAGAAATTTTAATTTATAAAAAACTCTCTAAATATTAAAAATATTTTATTTAAATCTTAAAAAATTAAGCTATAAATAAGAGTATCTAATCTATAATTTAATTAACACTTATTTAACATAAGAAAGGAGGCAATATGGAAGTTAGTCATATGTTTAAGAAGCTGCTCAGTACTGCTGCGGCTCTTTGTATGGTTTCAAGTTTTGCTACTGCACAAAGCGAACTTGAAAAAATAATGAAAGAAAGAGGGTTAACCCAAGATGACATTTTAGCAGCTGCTAAGACCTATACACCATCTGGTGGTAGAGATAAATATATAGTATTTAGTTCAGGTGGTCAGTCAGGCCAAATAATGGTTTATGGCGTACCATCAATGAGAATTTTGAAATTTATTGGTGTATTTACTCCAGAGCCTTGGCAAGGCTGGGGATATGACGATGATACCAAAAAAGTTCTAAAAGAAGGTCATTGGTTTGGAAAGCCTATAACTTGGGGAGATACGCACCATCCAGCAATTTCTGAAACAAATGGTGTATATGATGGAAAATGGCTTGTAATTAACGACAAAGCTAACCCAAGAATTGCGGTAATTGATTTAAAAGATTTTGTTACCAAACAAATTGTTGTAAACCCTGTATTTAAATCTGATCATGGTGGTGCTTTTTTTACACCGAATAGTGAATATATTCTTGAAGCTTGCCAATATGGGGCTCCGTATGATCTTGAATACCATCCTATGGAAGAGTATGCTGATGTTTATAGAGGCGGAGTGACATGTTGGAAATTTGATCATAAAAATGGAAAAATTTTACCTGATCAATCTTTTACAATTGAGATGCCACCATATATGCAAGATTTAAGTGATGCAGGTAAAGAGATGAGTTATGGATGGGGATTTACAAACTCATTTAACTCAGAAATGTATACAGGCGGTATTGAAAAAGGTTTACCTCCATTTGAAGCTGGTATGAGTAGAAATGATACAGACTATCTTCATGTATATAACTGGAGAAAACTTGCTGAACTTGCAAAAGATCCTAAAAATGTAAAAGTTATAAACGGAATGAAGGTTGTTCCTATTGAAGTTGCAGTTAAAAATGATTGCCTATTTTTAATTCCTGAGCCAAAATCACCGCATGGTGTTGATGTTAGTCCTGATGGTAGATATATAGTTGTGTGTGGTAAGCTTGATACACATGCTACTGTATATGATTTCAAAAAGATCATGAAAGCTATTAAAAATCATGATTTTGTTGGAAAAGACCCATATGGTATTCCAATTATTGATATGAAAAAAGCAATGCATTGTCAAGCTGAACTTGGTCTTGGGCCACTTCATAACCAATATGGTCCTAAATGGAAAACTGAAGGCGAAATCTATACATCACTATATGTTGATAGCCAAGTTGTAAAATGGAGCTATTTAACTTGTGAAGTAAAAGATAGAGTAAATGTAAACTATAACATTGGTCACCTATGTGGAATGGAAGGTAAAACTAGAGACCCACAAGGAGAATATATAATTGCACTTAATAAACTTGCAATTGATAGATTTAATCCAATTGGACCTCTTCATCCACAAAACCACCAATTAATTGATATTAGTGGTAAAAAAATGAAACTTCTTTATGATATGCCAGTACCTTTAGGAGAACCTCACCAAGCTGTAGCTATTAGAGCAAGCAAACTTCATCCAGAAGTTAGATATCCTATGGGTACAAATCCATTTACAGGCAAAATTCATAGAGGTAAAACTCTAGCTGGACAAGAGAAAATTGTTAGAAAAGGAAATCATGTATATGTTTATGGTACTCTTGTTAGAAGTCATATAAACCCTGAACATGTAACAGTAAATAAAGGAGATATTGTAACATTCTATCTAACAAACCTTGAAAGAGCAGAAGATGAAACACATGGATTTACTGTTGACTGGTACAATGTTCATGCATCATTAGAGCCAGGAAAAACTGTTGCAGTTACTTTTAAAGCGGATCGTGAAGGTGTATTCCCATACTATTGTACAGAGTTCTGTTCTGCACTTCACTTAGAGATGATGGGATATTTGCTTGTAAAAGATCCAAATAAAAAATATAAATCTGTAAGAAAAATCAAACTCAAAAAAATGAGCAAAGAACAGTTAATGAAAGAGTACAAAAAAACAGTTGCTCTTAATGAGGCTACCAAAAAAGTTATTCAAAGTGTAGTTAAATTCTTAAAAGAAAATCACTATGAAAAATATCCTGTTGTAAAACAGCTTGTAGATGATGCAATGGATCAGTTCAACAAAGTTCCTGCTGAAGAGAAAAAAGCTGAAGAAGCACTTAAAAAAGGTGATATTGATACAGCTATTAACTTCCAATATCAAGCATGGCAATATCTTGTAAAAACTGCTGATGTTGGTATCAGAGCAAAAGATTTACTTGTTAAAAAACTTGCAACACCAATGAGTGAAGCTGCTAAGAGAGGTGAAGCTGCATTTGCTGAAGGTGGATGTAATGGTTGTCACGTTATTGGTAAAGTTAGCTCTGGACCAGACTTAGTTGGTGTTCTAAAAAGACATGAGAACGGTGAAAAATGGGTAGCTGAATTTATCAAAAACCCATCAAGCAAATATAATGATCCATATGTAAAAGCTATGATTGATTACTTCAATCTAAGAATGCCAAATCAACATATGAGTGATCAAGAGATAAAAGATATCATCGAATACCTAAAATGGGTAGATGAAAACGCTCATCTCTTCTAATTAATATAAAAGAGGGATCTTCCCCTCTTTTATAATCAATCATAATTTATATTTAATAATGTTATTTTTTAATTTTTTATGACAAAAAAATAACAAACTATAATATTCTCTTAATAAATATAAATATATCAAATAATAAATATAAATATAAATTATGATTGATTAAAATCAATGTATAGTTGTAAAAAAGAGAGTAAAATAAAAAAAATATTAAAAGGAATAAATATGAACAGTTCAAGTGTAAAATATAGAGTGTTTGCACTTATTGCATTAGCAATTTTGCTGTATTGGTTTGTAATTCCAGCAGTTATTACTCACGATGTTCCAGATTTAGCAAAGGCTGGTAAAGCTGATAAAATACCTTCAATTGCATATAAAGTATGGGATTATTATCAAAAAGGAAGATATGTAAGTCCAAATACTCCTCCAGAAGCATTAGATAAAAACAAAAATCCAATTTTAAAGAAAATGATAGAATATAATGCAGAGATAGGTGTGGCAAGTGCGCCAATATGGTATGTTTCATTAGAAGCACCAAATTATCCTAAAGATGCTTTTCCTGAGGGTATTCCGGTTTATTATCATTTTGATGGATTTAGCGGTGATGTCCATGAAATGAATACTATCAATCACTTTATAGGTATGGATCCAATGGAAAGAGGCGCTCCATATTTGCGTGCTATTGCTCCATATGTATTAGTTTTACTTGCATTTGCATATGTACTCTTTATCTTATATGATTGGAAATGGTTAAATTATATAATGTGGATTGCTGTAGCACTTCCATTAATATTTTTAGGTTTTTATGCATATTGGTTATATTGGTTTGGCCATCATATGCATGATTGGGGTGCATTTAAGATTAAGCCATTTATGCCAACCGTGTTTGGAGATGGAAAAGTTGCTCAATTTACAACTCATTCATATCCAACAATTGGTTTTTGGCTTTTAATTGCTATTAGTGTATTTACACTTTTGGCAATAATTTCAAAAAATAAATATTTAAAGAGTAAAGCTGCATAATGAAAAGGCTGATTTTGCTTTTAGTTTTTATGACATTACCAATGTTTGCTATGACACTGCAAGAGGTGATAGATAAAGCAAAAGCAGGATCAAAAATAGAATTGCCAGAGGGAGTTTTTGAAGGGAATATTGTCATCAATAAACCATTAATGATTGTAGGTAAAGGAGAAAAAACTGTAATCAAGGGAGATGGAAAAGGTACAGTTGTCAAAATTAGAAGTTCAAATGTTACCATAAAAAATTTAACTATTGTAAATAGTGGTAAGGAACATGAGAAAGTAGATGCAGGCATTTCTATAAAAGATGCCAAATTTTGTGAAGTTAATAATTGTAGCATTAAAAATTGTCTTTTTGGAATAGACTTGCAAAATGTACATAACTCTAAAATTATCGGAAATTATATTACATCAAAACCTTTTCCATTAGGAATAAGAGGTGATGGTATAAGACTTTGGTATAGCAATGATAATATTTTAAGAAAAAATTATCTATATAAAAGTAGAGATTTTGTTGTATGGTATAGCCATGGAAATTTAATTGAAGAAAACAGAGGAGAATATGGCAGATATTCGCTTCATTTTATGTATGCAGGCAAAAATATAGTTAAAAAAAATGTATATAAACATAATAGTGTTGGAATATTTTTTATGTATTCAAGAGATACAGAAGCTTATGAAAATGTTGTTATTAGTTCTTTAGGAACTACTGGCATTGGAATAGGATTAAAAGATGCTTCAAATTTTATTATAAAAAATAATACAATACTTTATTGTGCTAAAGGATTATATATAGATAGATCCCCATTCCAGCCAGATGAAAAAAATTTTATCGAAAACAACAGCATACTTTATAATTCAATAGGTATACATTTTCATTCATTAAGTACAAATAATATTATTAAAAGAAACATATTTAAAGGTAATATGGAAAATGTTTATGATGATTCTGGACAAGGAAGAATTCATTCAGTAATGAACACTTGGAGTGAGAATTATTGGGATGATTATCAAGGTTTTGACAAAGATGGAGATGGCATAGGTGATATTCCATATAATCTTTATTATTATGCAGATAAGTTGTGGCTATTAAATCCTAATATAAGATTTTTTTATGGATCACCTGTTATATCGATTTTGAATTTTTTATATAAATTGGCACCGATTTCAGAACCTATAAAACTATTAACTGATCCAAAGCCACTTATGCATGAAGGGGAGGTATCATGACACCACAAGAGAAAAAAAGAAGAGATTTTATTAAAAAAATGGCTGGTCTAGGTGTATTGGGATTGGCTGCAGCAGCTGGTATTTATGGTGCAAAATATTATAAGCATCATGAATTAAGATTAAGACCACCTGGAGCAGTACCTGAAGATGAGTTTTTAGCCCTTTGTATCAAATGTGGCCAATGTCTTCAAGTATGTCCATATGATTCTATATTTTTAGAAGGAGTTGATGGAAAAGCTGGTGTTGGCACAGCTTATATTGATCCTCAAAAAAGGGGATGTTATTTATGTAAAGCCTTTCCTTGTATATTGGCTTGTCCAAGTGGTGCTTTGGATCATGAAAAAGATGATATTAAATTAGTGCATATGGGGATGGCTGTTATTGTAAATGAGAATGCATGTTTGGCACTTCATAATAAAAAAGTTCCAGATAGTGCAATTGATGCTATATATGATCATTCGCCTGCTTTGACTAAAAAAGAGATAAAAAATAGAAAAATAGAGGATTTACCAAATCCTAGTGAAAAAAGAGAATTACAAGTAGAATTACTGAAAAAACTTGAAAAATTTAGAGGTAAAGATTGTACAATCTGTGCTGATTTGTGTCCTTATCATCCAGATCCTTCACTTGCTATAGGAATGGTTGCAAAAAATGGTGGATATCTTCCAGAAATTAGAGAAAAATGTGTAGGATGCGGTGCTTGTGTAGAATTGTGTCCAACAGATGTATTAAAAATTGTCCCTAGAGCTACTTATGAGCAAATATATGGGAAAAAGGCTTAATTATGAAATTTAGTTATTGGTTATTGGTTATCAGTATATTAGTTATATTTTCTGGATGTGAGAAGAAAGAAGAAAAAAAAGAGGTTGCTGCTAAACCTTCTCAGATAAAAATTACTGAGGGTGTAGTTAAAGAGAAAAAGGCTCAAGAAAAAGAGGTAGATAAAGGACAATTTTATTACTCTTATAAAGAAGCGAAAAAAGAAGAGATTGAAGATGAGGGAAAATATACAAGACTTGGGGCATATAGACATGTTTTAAATAATTATCAAAAAGTGCAAATTTCACTGCTTGCAAATAAATTAAGCAAAGATTTTTTGATTTACTGTTCAGCTTGTCATGATGATTATGCAAATGGAATAATTGGACCATCACTACTAGATAAAAGTGGAGATTATATATATAAGCAACTGCAAGATTTTAAAAGCGGTAAGCGAAAAAATGTTTTGATGGTCCAACTTGTTAGACGTTTAGATGATAAAAAACTGAAAGCTTTAGCAGATGAGATTGCAGAATTTAATAAAAAAGTAAAAAAAATAAAAGAAAATTTAAAGGATAAAAAATGATTAGACATATCATTGCTATTATAGCTGGTGCTTTAACAGTTGCTGCGATTGTTTATATGGCAAATTTAGATAAAGAAGCACAAAAATTTCAAAAAATAAAAGAGATAATAGAAAAATCAAAATTAGAAGTACCTGTTTCTAAACAAAAAGTTGAACAAGCACAACCTCAAAAAGAAGAAGAGAGTGAAGAAGAGAAGAAATTAAAGGTTTTAAAAGAGAAAGCTGGAAGAATGAGTGCTTTTGAAGTTAGTCCACTTTATAGAAGAAATTGTGCTTCGTGTCATGGTATAAATGGTGAAGGAGCAGTAGGACCTAAACTTGTAGGAAAAACTAAAGAAGATGTTTTAAATGCATTGAAAGATTTTAAAAGCGGTAAGAGAAAAAATTATGTAATGTTTGGTCTTTTAAATAATATGAAAGATGAAGATTTAGAGAGTTTGGCAACTGAAATTGGTACTTTTGAACAAAAACTTAAAGCTTCAGAATAATAAACAGTAGGTGATCTTAGTAGTTAGCTACTATCACCTCCTAAATTTTAAAAGGAGGGGAAATTGGATAGATATAATTGGAGTGTAAAAGAACTTGTAAATGCACCTATTTTATCAACACTTTATTATAGAACTAAACAAGGAAAAATTAGGCCTACATGGCGTTTTTGGAGATGGCTTAGTGTAATAGTTATAAATCTAGCCTTTTTTCTTTCATATTTTGTTGACATTCAATTTTTAGAAGGAACTTTAACAGGTTCAAGGCTTCTTGGTTTTCATCTAATCGATCCTTTTGCAGCATTAGAGATTTTAGCATCAGAACATCATATTCATACAAATATAATTATTGGAACCGCAACTATAGTTGGTTTTTATTTTTTAGTTGGAGGAAAGGCATTTTGTGGATGGGTTTGTCCATATGGACTCCTTAGTGAAATAGGTGAATATTTTCATCAAAAACTAGTAAATAAAAGAATAATAAAAGAGAGAAGATTTGACCCTAGAGTTAGATATGTTTTTTGGGTAATTTTTCTTGCAGCTGCTGCTATTGATGGATATTTGGTTTTTGAAATTATAAATCCTGTTGGAATTTTAAGTAGATTTATTGTTTATGGTTGGAGTTTGGCAATTGTTTGGGTTGTTGTTATTTTAGCTATTGAGATTTTTTTCTCAAGACGTGCATGGTGTAAATATGTTTGTCCTATAGGTACTACTTATAGTTTTATAGGTTGGATAAGTCCAATGAAAGTTCAATGGGATATGGAAAAGTGTGACCATTGTGCGGCCTGTTTTATAGCATGTCCTGAAGAGCATGTATTAGAGAGATTTAAATCTAAATATGACAAAGAACGTGAAGAAAAAGGTATAACAAAAGAGTTTGTTAAAGATGGTGATTGTATAATGTGTGCAAGATGTTTTGATGTTTGTCATGAAGATGCATATAACTTTGAATTTAGGTTAAAGAACTTAGTATGATAGAGATAAAAAATGCATACAAAAAATTTTTTGATGTTTTTGTTTTAGATAATGTTAATTTAACTATAAATGATGGTGACAAAATTGCATTAATGGGGCCAAATGGTGCTGGAAAAACTACCCTTGTTAGATCAATTTTGGGTTTTTATCATTTAACTAAAGGTGAAATAAAAGTAGAGGGATTTGACCCTATAAAAAATAGAACAAAAGTACTAAATAATATCAGTTTTATACCTCAAACCCCACCTCCTATAAAGCTTAATATAAAAGAGTTACTTGAATTTGTTGCCAAAAGTTCACATATTGAAATTAATAAAATTAAAGAAGAGTCTTCAAAAATGGATCTTGATATTGAGAAAAATTTAAATAAGCCTTTTTTTAAGCTTAGTGGAGGAATGAAACAAAAACTATTAATTGCAATAGCTTTAGCAAGAAATAGTAAGATTTTAATTTTTGATGAGCCTACAGCAAATCTTGATCCTAAAGCAAGAGAAAAATTTTATAATCTTTTAGAATCAATTGATAAAAATTGCTCTACTATTTATATTACTCATAGACTTGAAGAGATAGAGGGTTTGGTTAATAGAAAAATTTATATGGATTTAGGAAAAGTGGTTGAGGATGAAAGGATATAAGTCATTAGTCATTAGTCATTTGATATTTTTATTTTTTATCTCTTTGGCTTTTTTAGGATGTGAGAAAAAAGATTATACAAAAGAGCCAGCTACAATGCACTGGGATAGAGATATGTGTGAACGGTGCAAAATGGCAATAAGTGAGAGAAAATTTGCTGTTCAAGCTATAGATGAAAATGGTAAAGTATATAAATTTGACGATATTGGTTGCTTAATCCTTTGGCAAAAAAAAGAACATCCTGAAATACATTTTAAAAAAATATGGATAACTGATGCAAAAAGTGGTGAATGGATAGATGCAAAAGAAGCAGAGTATACAAGAGATTATATAACACCGATGGGATATGGATTTGGAGCGCACAAAAAAGGGACTGCTCCAAAAAATAAAAAAATATATTCATTTGATGATGTTAAAAAAATAATAGAGAAAATAGGAAGATAATGAAAAATCTTTTTTTAATTGCAAAACTTGATATCGCTGAATCAGCAAGAAGTAAATGGTTTTTTGTCTATTTACTTGTTTTTGGTGGTTTAATGGCACTTTTTTTCATAACTGGAATAACAGATAGTGTTGTTATGGGTTTTACTGGACTTAGCCGCCTTCTTTTAATCTATATGCAAGTAACAATTGTAATTTTGCCTATTTTTATTTTAATTACCACTGTAAAATCAATTTCGGTAGATAGAGAAAGTGCAATTTTAGAATATATGCTCTCTTTTCCTATATCTTTAAGAGATTACTATTGGGGTAAAATGGTTGGAAGATTTACAGTTGTATTTTTTCCAGTACTATTAGCTCTAATTTTAGGTATTGGTTGGGGAATATTTAAAGGTGGAGAGCTTCCATGGAATATGCTTTTTATTTATAGCGCACTTCTTTTTTCATTGTGTGCAGTTTTTTTAGGAATAGCTTTTTTTATCTCTACTATTGTCAAATCTCATGATGTTGCTTTAGGAGCAAGTTTTGTTGTTTGGATAACACTTTTGGCTTTTATTGATATTGCTTTAATTGGACTTATGCTTCAAAATAGATTTAATGATAATTTTATAATTGCTCTATCTCTTTTAAATCCAATGGAAGTGTTTAGAGTAGGAGCAATAAGTCTTTTTGACCCTGAATTAACAGTAATGGGACCGGTAGCCTATTTTTTACTTGATACATTTGGTCAAAAGCTTTTTATTACATATTCGATTGTTTATCCTCTATTTTTAGGAATATTCTTTTCACTTTTAGGTTTTTACTTTTTCAAAAAAAGAGATCTATTATAGGAGGGGTTATGAAAAAGTTTTTATTTGTAATATTTTTTAGTATAGTTTATCTTTTGGCTGATACAAATTCTACTAAAATATTAGATCCTGTTTATCATATTGATGTAAATAAATATCCAAAATTCCAAGCAAAAATTGTTTTAGCAAATGGTAAAGAGATACTTTTTTGTTGTCCTAAATCTATGTTTAATGTCTACTTAAGACCTTCCGATTATCCTGAATATCATATAAAAGGTGAACTTGATTTTAAAAAGATTTTAGTTAAAGATTATTTGAGTGGAGAGTGGATAAAGGCTGAAGGCGCTTTATATGTTTTTGGAAGCAAACTTCAAGGACCAAAAGGTGATGATTTGATTCCTGTTAGAAACAGAGATGCTTTGAATATTTTTAGATTAAAATATGGAGGAAGCAAAGTTTTAACTTTTCCAGAAATCATACATAAAGGAATGGGACTTATAAAATATTTAGATATGCCGTAAATAGTCATTAGTCATTGATAATTAGTAATTGGTGTATTGGTTAATAGAATTAAGATTTAAGATTTAAGTGAGTAGTTTATGAGCGGGGAAGCTGTGAGGGAGTGAAGCGGAACAGTGGAATAGGAATATAGCGGAATAGTAAATTATGAGTGAAGCGCCCAATTCCAATTCCTAATTCCCGATGTCTAATGTCCAATGACTAATGTCAAACTTTTTACTTTGAGAAGAAAAAAGTTTCTACCCACTTTTTCTCTTTTTCATTTTTTAGCTCTATCTTTTTAACAATTTTTCCATTATCGTCTAATACTAAGAGTGTATTATTTTCGAGTTTTAGATGAGATTTACCCCATTTTTTTAGTAAATTATCAAAAGCTAAAAAAACTTTTTCATTTGCAATATCTAAATCTTTTCCTGTTCTTTTATCTACAATATCAAGCCCACCAAACTCTTTTTGGATTTTATAAGGAAAGTAGGGCATTATGGCATTATATACTCTAATATTTTTCTTTTGTGGCATATTTGTTATAAGTGCTATTGCACTTAAGAAAATAAATATAAATAAGAATGCAAAAATTATTCTTTTACTAAACATCATCTATCCTTTTAAAATATTTTTGAATATACTCTTTTGCTTTAGTATCTAATAGTTTCATTCTCTCTCTTCCTTTTGGGAGTTTTTCTCTAATATCTTTTAACTCTTTTAAAAATTTTCCAATATCATTTGGAATTATCTTTTCAATTGCTCTTCTTAAATATTTAGATAAAGCTGGAGAAGCTCCAGAAGTTGAAAAAGAGATAATCAAATCATCTTTTTTAATGTACGATGGAAAAATAAAATCACAATATTCTATACTATCTACACTATTGCATAAAATCTTTTTCTCTTGACACTCCAAATAAATTCTTTTTTGTAATTCTATATCATCAGCAGCAACTATAACTATATAAAACTGATCAATATCTCCTTTTTTATACTCTCTATTTATATATTTTAAGCCATTTTTGGTTATAAACTCTTTTACTCTATCATCAACTTTTGGAGATATGACCGTTATATTTTTTGTAAAATCTAAAAGATGAGAAATTTTATCTCCTGCAATTTTACCACCACCAATAACTAATATATTTTTATTTTCAAGTTTTATATAAGCTGGGAAAAAACTCATTATTCTCCTTTGGAAGAAATAATATCATATATTTTTATAAACCTATTTGATAGGTGTCAAGGAAATAATTTTAAAATAAAAATAAAATTTTTAAAAATTAAAAAGGTTTAGTATGGAAAAGGATTTTTTAAATCTAATTCAAAAAGAGTTTCCTATTGAAGAGAGACCTTTTGAGATTTTAGCTAAAAAATTAAATAGTGATGAAGATAAATTGATAGAAATTTATAAAAAATTAAAAGATGAAAAGATAATTAGACAAACTTCAGCCATTTTTGATACTAAATCTTTAGGTTATAAATCCTCTTTAGTGGCTTTTATGGTTGATGATATTGAAAATGCAGCAAATTTTATAAATACCCATCCAGGAGTTAGCCACAATTATGAAAGAGACAATGAATTTAATCTTTGGTTTACAATAGCAGTTGAGCCTGATAGCAAATTGGGTTTAGAAAAGACAGTTGAATTAATGGCAAAAAAAGTTAATGCAAAAGATTTTATTGTACTTCCTACAATTAAGATGTTTAAAATAAAAGTACAATTAGATGTAAAAGGTGATAGAGCAAAAAAAGAGAAACTTGAAAAAAAGAAAAAAATTGAACTAAAATTAGAACCACTTCATTTTGAGTTGATAAAAAGATTACAAGAAGATATAGAACCTGTTAAAAAACCTTTTGAGAAAATAGTTAGGGATTTAAATATTGATTATGAAACACTAAAAAAAGAGGCACAAAATTTACAAAATGCTGGAATTTTGAGAAGATTTGCCTCTATTTTGTATCATAGAAGAGCAGGTTTTAATGCAAATGCAATGGTAGTTTGGAGTGTTGATGAGAAAAATGCACTTGAAATTGGAGAGAAAGTTGCTAGTTTCACTGCTGTTAGCCACTGCTATCTAAGACCAACATACCCAAAATGGCCATATCCTTTATTTAGTATGATACATGGTAAAACTAAAGAGGAAGTAGAAAATGTAGTTAAAGATATCAAAAAAGAGATAAATCCAAAAGATTACAAATATCTTTATTCAACAAGAGAGTTTAAAAAGCAGAGAATAAAATATTTTAGTGATGAATTTAAAGAGTGGGAGAAAAAATATGCTTGATTTTTTTAAAGAGGAAGCAGTTTATATCTATATAGCCCTATTTGTTTTTGGTATAGCTTTGTTTATTGTAACAAGGCCATTTATGCCCAAAAAAAGTAAAATCGCTCTTCCTATAGTAGCTATATTTTTAATTTTGGGTCTTTTAGCGCACTATTTTTATAGAATAAACCATATAAAAGAGGTAGCTAAAGCTTTTAATGAAGGTAAAAATATTTTATGTATAGATAAAACAAATAAAATAGGGAGTGTTTTAGTAAAAAAAGGTGAATGGAAACTAAAAGATGACACCTTTATACATCCAGAGTTTCCAAGGGGATATAATATAAGACAATGTATAGTTGAGTGAATTAGAAAGTAAGAAAGTTAGATAGTGATAGAGTAAGAAAGTGAGAAGGATAAGTAAAGAGAGGAAGCAGTGAAGTAATTAATTTCATATTCCCAATATACCAATAACCAATATACTAATTACAAATGTCAAATGTCTTTGATATAACTACTTTTCTATTTTATAATAAAGATCAAATGAGTTTACTTCAGGTGAAATAGTAATTTCACTTTGGAGATTTTTTTTGATTTTATATCTAATTACGATTGTTGAAATTTGATCATTTTTATAAAGAACTGTGATTTTTTCTGCAATTTTTTTCCCTATTTCAAAACCTATTCTATTTTCTGAAGTAATTAGTGAAAATTTATCAAGTTTTAGACCAAAAGACTCTATTAAATCCTTTACAAAAAAATTGCTAAAAATACCTGTAAATTTTTCAGACCCTACACTTTTAAATAGCAATGAAGAGAGTTTTGAGTCAAAAAGTATTAAAGATAAGATATCGTTTTGTGATAGATATGGTTCAGATTCAAATAAAATAATCGGATTTTGAAGATTATTTACAATTTTTATAAAGATCGTATATTCATCTTTTTCATATTCAACTAATAAATTTAACATAGGATTTTTTGGCGGACCATAAAAATCTATATCACTTTTTTTAATTTTAAATATTTTGTTTCCAAATGTATATTTTCCTTTTAAAACTTCTACCATACCAAGGAGTTGAAGATCCTTTTGATACTCTTTCCATATAGTAATATCGGGCAAAATTAAAGCATTTAAATCTTTGATATGATAAAAAAGAGGCTTTTTAGAATAGATATGTATATTAAGTCCTACAAAATTTTTAAAAAACATTGATTTAACTGGTTTTTCTTTATCTATAATTATTATATCTTCATCCTCTATAGTTTTTATTCTTCTTGGATTATATGTGATTTGAGCATCTTTTATAAAAATATCTCCTTGAATGTAGATATTTTTTTTATTAATATCTGCTTGTAAATTTGTATTTACTTTTGCTATACCTTCAACTGAGGAGTATCTATAATCTTTTGCATTTATAAAAAATCTACCATCTTTAAAAAGATTGTAAAATCCTTCTATCTTTATCTTATCTTCAATCCAAAACTCTTTTACTTTAATATTATTTTGTGATATTTCAAATTTTGAGCTTTTTGTAGCAAAAAATGAGTGATTTGGCAGAGCCAAAGCATAATAATCAATAATAAAAGTTTTTAAATCTCCATTGAAATGGGCTAAAAGATAAGTTAATGCAAAATAGTTATATTTTTTATATTCATATACAAGCCAAGGAGAATGTATTTTTCCACTGTATGTTAATTTTTTTATATTAAAATCTAAAGTAATATCTAATTTTGAATCTAAATACATATTTGGTAGAGGATAAAATACTTTTGCTTTTTTATAAAAATCAAAAAAAGATGGTATATCTAAATTAACATAGAGTTTTTCTTTCAAATTTTTTGAATATATTTTGATAAAAACTGTATCTAGAAGATTTAAATCTGCTTGTAATAATTTGTCATATTTAATTTTTGATGAAAAATAGCTATTTTTAATATAAACCAAAATGGTACTATTTTGAAATTTTATATTTAAATCAATAGGAGAAAAATCTTTTTTAATATTATATTTCATAGAAAAATTGTCTGATAAAAATATTTTTGATTTTATAGTTTTATTTAAATATTCTCCTTTTATTGAAGCAATATTTGAGTTGATATTAAATTTAATATCTGCTTTTTTGAAAAATTTGGCATCTATATTTAATAAAAGATAAATTTCTTTCAAGTCACTTGGATATTTTTTTAAAACATCTTTTATAAAAATTTTATCTGATTTTATATTTGCTACAAATTTATTTTTTTCTTTTTTTATATTAAAAGATATAGGAAGGTTTTTGATTTTTCCTTCAACTTTTTTTTCATTGCCCAAAAATGAAATTTCTATCTTTTTATAAATGTTATCTTTTATATTTTCAAAATTATAATTATTAGTGATTTTGCAAATCCCATTATATTTTAGACTATTTTTATAGTTTATATTTGAATCTATAAAAATATTTATATTTTTTCTAAAAAACTTGGCTTTTAATTTTGATGATAATTTTTTATCTTTAAAAATATATTTTCCTGCTAAATTTGCATTAATTTTTTTAAAATTGTAAAGATTTTCTATTTTTGTGAAGCTATCAAAAGAGATTTTTGTTTTATCTATTACTATTTTTGATATTATTGGATTTAATTTTTCTAAAATATTTTCTTCTATTTTTAGACTTTTTTTCAAAAAAGTTTTACTGTCTAAATAAGCTACATTTTTTTTGATTTTGCCTGAGCCTTTTAAATCAAACCAAAAAGTTGAAATTTTAATATTTTTAATCTTTGCATCTATATCTTTTTTGATTTTTATATCTGTAGCATATAGAAATATTTTGCTGTTTTTATTTTTAAATCTGTAGTTTGAATCAATATTTATCTTTTTTATAAAAATTGGTATGAAAAATTTAGAAGAGCTTTTTTGTGTTTTAATTTTAAATAGATTGTTGATATTTAAATTATCAATTTTTATAGATTTAAAGCCAATTACTCCATTTAAAAAATATCTATAATCTAAAAAAATATCAATTTTTGATGATAATGAATCTTTTTTGTATTTAATATTTTCAAAAATAAAATTATCAATTTTATTCCATTTTATAGATGTTGAAATTTTATATTTTAAAAGCTCATATTTAATAAAATTTTCCAATATTTTTTCTTTGCTTTCTAATACAAAAAAAGTCAATATCACTAATAAAAATATCTCTATTATAAAAAAAACTTTTTTCAAAATGTTGCTCCTATTGCAATATTAAGAGCATTTTTTCTAAAATCTTTTGCATCAAATCCCATATAAAATCTTAAATCTCCAATTTTAGTTGGATATTTTGCACCAAATCCAATGCCATTGATTGGTTTATTGAAAAAACTATATTTTTTTACACTTAAAACTGTTCTATCCCAAAAAATAATTCCCAAAATTTTTTTATATACTGGATAAGAGAGCTCTATAGAAGTTTCTAAAATAGAATAACCACCACTTTTGCATTTTGAATCTGTTGCATATAGAGAGTTATATGAATATGCTCTATTTGAATTAATTCCTCCAGCATAAAAAAGTTTTGATGGATTTAAATCTTTATTTGAATCGATAATGCCAATTTTACCTTTTAAAAAAAGAGAGAATTTATCAAAATCAAAATATATCCCAGCTTCATTTAAATTTTTTATATATGTAATATCTGAAAATGTTTCAAGACTACCTTCAAAATTGCTTTTTATAATAAATCCATTTTTAGGAGATATTTTTGAATCTTTATTGTCTAATATAAATGTAAAAGTTGGATATATCATTTTATAAGTTCCATCATTATAACAAGAAGAGGTATCAAAAATTTTACTATTTTCTAGAAATAGACCTAAACTATATGAGAGTTTATAATACTCTTTTATAAAATTTATACCAATTTGTTTAACTTTTTGAGAAAAATAGTCAAACTTTTCTTCATTTATAAGAATTTTATTTACTATATCATAACTATTAGATAAGATTTTTACAGAAGGTATAAAAAATTTAGTAGAAATCTCTTTTTTATTATTTGAATAGATTGTATCTATTTTTATCTGTTTTTGAGATATATTGATATTTTTCCAAGAAAAATTTATATGAAATCCATTTTTGCTTTCATATCCTATTCCAGTTTTATAGATATTTCTTTTTTTTCTCTCTTTTACTTTAATTTCGGATAAGATATTGTTATTTATCTTTTTTGAATAATCAATATTAACGCTTCTAAAATATTCAAGAGCATAAAGTCTTTTATAACTTTCCTCTATTTTTTCAAGGCTAAAATTATCCCCTTTTTTAAAATATATATGAGATAAAATTACATCATCTTTTATTGATTTGTTACCAGTAATATTAATTTTTTTAATTTTACAAATCTCACCTTTGTTAACATAAAATACAACATAAGCTTCATTTTTTTGAAGATAAAGATAGCTTTTTGGATCAAACTCATAACTGCAATATCCTTTTTTAAGAAGAGCCTTTTTTATATTTTCTTTGGTCTGAATGAATTTTTTTGTATTAAATTTAGCATTTTCTTTTAACTCAATATATTTTTCTATTGGAAAATTTGAGGTTATTTCTATTTTTTTTATGATTACTGGTCTATTTTCATCTATAATAAAAATTGCTTTTTTTAGTTTTTTATCTTTTTTAAGTGTAATTTTTGAATGCCAATACCCTTCTTGTTTATAAAAAAGTTCAAGCTCTTCTTTTAATGAAGGAAGGATTTTTTCATCCACTTTTGGTTTTAATTTTTTAAATGTCAAAATCTGCCAAAAAGTTTTTTCAAAACCAAGTTCTTTATATAAAGTATTTTTATCAAATGTTTTATTACCTTTAAAATCTATACTATATTTTGCTGCAAAAAGAGTTAAAGAGAAGATAAATATAATTAAAAACCTCATCTTTTCCTTTCAAATATTTTCCTTTTTTATTGTCACATAAAAATCATATTGATTAGCTAAAATTTTAGTAGAGGTTAAATAAAAGGAGTTTAAATGCAGCTTCCTCTTCCAAAAGTTATTATTAAAAGAGATGGCTCTACTGAAGAGTTTAGAGCTTATAAAATTGAAGATGCAATTAAAGCAGCTTTTGATAGTGTATTGGTTGAGTATGATAAAAGAGTGTATGAGAGTGTTTTGATAAGGATATCATTTTCTACTGTAAAAGCGGTTGAAGAGATACAAGATATTATCGAGTATGAACTTTATCGTGCTGGTTATTTTGATGTTATGAAATCTTTTATAACATATAGATTTTTACATAAGATTCAAAGAGAGCATATTTTAGGACTTAGTGATGATACAACTTTTATAAATTCTACTCAAAGTGTAGAAGAGTATATAAATAAAAGTGATTGGAGAATAAATGCAAATGCTAATACTGGATATTCAAATGCTGGACTTGTAAATAATTTAGCTGGAAAAGTGATAGCTAATTTTTGGCTTGATAAGGTTTATAGTAAAGAGGAGGGCTATGCTCATAGAAATGGAGATATTCATATACACGATTTAGACTGTTTAACAGGATATTGTGCTGGATGGAGTTTAAGAGTTTTATTAAATGAAGGATTTAATGGAGTAAGAGGGAGAGTTGAAAGCAGGCCTCCAAACCATTTTAGAACGGCTCTTGGTCAGATGGCAAACTTTTTGGGAATACTGCAGAGCGAATGGGCTGGAGCGCAAGCTTTTAGCTCTTTTGATACCTATTTGGCTCCTTATGTTTTTAAAGATGATTTAAATTATGATGAGGTAAAAGAAGCAATTAGAAGTTTTGTATATAACCTAAATGTTCCTGCTCGTTGGGGACAAAGCCCATTTACAAATATTACTATTGATTGGACAGTTCCAGAAGATTTAAAAGATCAATTTCCTACAAAAAATGATAGACATCTTTTTGAAGATGTTAAAAATGATGAAAAACTTTTACAAAAGGCAAAAGAAAGAGGTGTAGATGATTTAACATCTCTAACATATAAGCATTTTCAAAAAGAGATGAATATTATAAATAGAGCGTATTATGAAGTTATGACTGAGGGAGATAAATCAGGACAACCTTTTACATTTCCTATCCCAACAGTAAATATTACAGAAGATTTTGACTGGTATGGAGAAAATACAGATATTTTATTTGAAAATACTGCAAAAATTGGAAGTAGTTATTTTCAAAATTTTATAGGTAGTCAATATATTATCGATCCAGTTACAGGAGAAAAAAAAGAAAATCCAGATAGTTACAAACCAAATGCTGTTAGAAGTATGTGCTGTAGATTGCAGCTTGATTTAAGAGAGCTTCTAAAGCGGGGGAATGGGCTTTTTGGAAGTGCAGAAATGACTGGTAGCATTGGAGTTGTAACAATCAATATGGCAAGACTCGGATATAGATTTAAAAAAGATAAAAAAGGGCTTTTCAAAGAGCTCACAAGACTTATGGATATAGCAAAATCCACTTTAGAGAAGAAAAGAAAATTTGTAAATGAGATGTTTGAAAGAGGGCTTTATCCATATACAAAAAGATATTTGCCAAATTTTAATAATCACTTTTCAACTATTGGTGTTAATGGAATAAATGAGATGATTAGAAATTTTACTGATGATGCTTATGATATAACTGATGAGAGAGGAGTAGAGTTTGCATTAAATATTTTAGATTTTATGAGAGAAAGACTAAAAAAATATCAAGAAGAGACAGGAAATTTATACAATCTTGAAGCAACACCAGCTGAAGGAACAACATATAGATTTGCTAAAGAGGATAAAAAAAGATTTCCAGATATTATTCAAGCAGGATTTGGAGAAAATATATATTACACAAACTCATCTCAAATACCGGTTGGATATACAGATGATCCATTTGAAGCACTTGATTTGCAAGATGAACTGCAGTGTAAATATACAGGCGGTACAGTTTTACATCTATATATGAGTGAAAAAGTAAGTAGTGCTGAAGCTGCAAGAAAGCTTGTAAAAGCGGTTATTGAAAATTATAAACTTCCTTATATAACAGTAACGCCACTATTTAGCGTATGTCCAAAACATGGATATATAAGTGGGGAGCATGAATATTGCCCAAAATGTGATGAAGAGCTAATTCAAGAGTATTTGAAAGGTGAAAAAGAGTTGAGTTAGGTGAGTGGGGTGAGTAAGTTAGTTAAGAGTTTATAGTGGATTAGTGGAATAGAGGCGTAGCGGGATAGTGGAGAAAATGTTAAGGTTGAAGGATAAAAGTAAAAGGGTGAAGGAAAAAAATTAATTCCCAATTCCCAATGACCAATGTCTAATGTCCAATGTCAAATTTACAAAAAGGAGACAAAATGAGAAGAGAAGAGATTTTAAAAATGTTAGAACATAAAAGAACAAAATGTATGGTGTATACAAGAGTTATGGGATATCATAGACCAGTAGAAAGTTTTAATATTGGTAAAAAAGGAGAGCATAAAGAGAGAAAGCAATTTAGAGAGGAAAAATGCAAAATAACAATATAAAAGTTTTTGATTTAACAACATTTACACTTCTTGATTTTCCAGATACTCCAGCAGCTATAATATGGCTTGCTGGATGTAATATGAGATGTCCATATTGTCATAATCCCGATATTGTTTTTGGTAAAAATAGTTTAAATTTTGATGAGGTGATAAAATTTTTAAACAAAAGAAAAAGGGTTTTAGAA
Organism: Nitrosophilus kaiyonis; assembly: GCF_027943725.1. Taxonomy (NCBI): domain Bacteria; kingdom Pseudomonadati; phylum Campylobacterota; class Epsilonproteobacteria; order Nautiliales; family Nitratiruptoraceae; genus Nitrosophilus; species Nitrosophilus kaiyonis. Next base: position 1,385,303 of record NZ_AP025696.1, read on the forward strand.
GGAGTAGTAATTAGTGGTGGAGAGCCTACACTGCATAAAGATATTTTTAAAATATGTAAAAGTATCAAAGAACTTGGTTATAAAATTAAATTAGATACAAATGGAAGTAATCCAGATATTTTAAAAAAGCTTATTGAAAAAGGCTATCTTGATTATGTTGCTTTAGATTTTAAAGGACCAAAAAAGAAATTTGAAAATATAGCAAAAATTAATAGTTATGAGCAGACTCTAGAAAGTATTGAAATTTTGATACAAAGTGATATTGAGTATGAAATTAGAACAACTGTGCATACTTTGCTTTTAAATGAAAATGATATAAATGAGATAATTGATATTTTAAAAAATATGGGATATAAAAAGAGATATTTCATTCAAAATTATATTCATATTGACAAAACATTAAAAGATATCGGTTTTCAAGAAAGATTTATAGAGGGTTCACTTTTAGAAAAAAAAATAGATATAGAATTTAGAAATTTTGAGTTTAAAAATGTGTAATTTTGATAGAGTATTAATAAAAACTTTTTCATTAAATGATAAATATTTTATTGATTTTCTATTAAAAAAGATTTCTGAAGTTTTAAAAATAGATGCTTATTATCTTAATAATTCCCCTTTACCATATGATGCATATGATGGATTTAGAAAGCAGTTTTTAGCTGAAAAATTTTTAGAAAATCTTATTTTAGAAAAAAGTGAAGAGAGTGAAATAATTCTTGGAGTTACTTCAGTTGATTTATATGAGCCTGGACTAAATTTTGTTTTTGGTATGGCATCTCCTTTTTACTCTGTTGCAATAATTTCTACAAAAAGACTTCACAATTTATTTTATGCCCTACCTGAAGATAAATCTTTGTTTTTTGAAAGAAGTTTAAAAGAAGCTATACATGAGATAGGACACACATTAGGTCTTGAACACTGCCCAAATCCAAAATGTGTTATGCATTTTTCAAATTCAATTGTTGATACAGATAAAAAAAGCTATAATTTTTGTGATAACTGTTGGGAAAAAGCAAAAGATAAACTTTGTATAAAGGTTTGATATGTATCCCTCTTCACAAGTTCCAAAGATCAGAAAAGATAAAATATTTATCGGAAAAGAACTTATTTCAAAAGCTCCAAAAATTGAAGGAGTTCCTTCTGGTATAGAGGGTCTTGATGATCTATTTTTTATAATAGAAACAAAAAAGAAAAAAATTGAGAAAAAATCACTTAAAGGAATTCCTAAATATTCAGTATTACAAGTCACTGGAGTAAGTGATACAGGAAAATCTATAATGGTTGAACAGTTTGCAGTTACTCAAGCAAATAGGGGCGAAAAAGTAGTATTTATAACTGTTGAGACTCCAGCAATTTTTACAATTAATTCTCTAAAACTTAGAGCTGCTGCTCTTGGATATGATTTTAATAAAATCGATAAAAATCTTATTTTAATAGATGTAGCAACAGATAATGCTTTACGAGAAAATATTCCAGATTTAATTGCTACAATGAGCTATGCTTTTGATACATATGATGCAAAATTTACTGTTATTGACTCAATTACAGGGCTTTTCGAAAATAAAGAGATGACTGCAAGAACAATAATAAGAAAGTTATATAATGTTATGAAAGAGAATTTCCAAACTGCTCTTGTTGTTTCACAAAAAAGAGGAAGCCATGAAGAGCTTACTGCAGAAGCTGCAGGAGGTTATGCAGTAGGGCATATTTTAGATGGAACTTTGGTTTTAGCAAAAGAGCTTATAAACTCCTCTTATAAAGCAAATCTTTATCATAAAAAAATTGGAGAAATAATAAGACTATTTAGAATAGATGGTTGCCGCTTAAGTGCTCACGATACAGATACCCACCATATGCAAATAACTGATACTGGTCTTATTGTAATCGGAGAATCAATAGTAGAACATTAAGCATGTTACATTAATCTTTTATATATGAAGAATTTTAGATATATGTTTTTGGAGAGAAGATTAAAAAAATTTATAATTGGTTGCGGAGGCAGGATTTGAACCTGCGACCTTCGGGTTATGAGCCCGACGAGCTACCAGACTGCTCTACTCCGCGTCATTGAAGTGGCTGGGGTGGGAGGATTCGAACCCCCGAATGGCAGGACCAAAACCTGCTGCCTTACCACTTGGCGACACCCCAATCTTAGGAAGTATCTCCTTCAAATTCGGCTGAAATTATAATACAAATTTTTTATATTGTCAAGAGTTTTTATATGTTCAATAAATATAGCATTTTTATAACAGATATAAATGGTATAATTACTTAAAAAAAATTTGGAGATTAAATGCCTATCAAGAGAGTAAAAGAAGCGATTGAAGAGATAAAAAAAGGTAATATGGTTGTTATGATAGATGATGAAGATAGAGAAAATGAAGGTGATTTAGTATATGCTGCAACTTTTAGTACACCTGAAAAAGTAAATTTTATGGCAAGTGCCGCAAGAGGTTTGATTTGTGTGGCAATTTCAAAAAATATTGCAAAAAAGCTCCAGCTTGAGCCAATGGTAAAAGATAATAATTCACAACATGAAACTGCTTTTACAGTTTCTGTTGATGCAAAAGAGGCAACAACTGGAATATCAGCATATGAAAGGGATTTAACTATAAAACTTCTAGCTTCTCCATTAAGCACATCAGAGGATTTTGTAAAGCCAGGACATATTTTTCCATTAATTGCAAAAGAGGGTGGGGTATTAGTTAGAACCGGGCATACTGAGGGTTCAGTTGATTTATGCAAACTTGCTGGATTAAGAGAAGCTGCTGTAATTTGTGAGATAATGAATGAAAATGGAACTATGGCAAGACGTGATGATTTAGAGACATTTGCGAAAAAACATAATTTAAAAATTGTTTATATTTCTGATCTTGTTGAATATAGATTAAGAAATGAGTCTTTGGTAAGAAAGGTTGATGAAAAAGATATAGAATTTTTTAATATAAAAGCAAAAGAGATAGTTTATGAAGATCATCTTAAAAATAGGCATACTGCTATTATTTTTTATAATTTGAAAAAAACTGCAAATGTAAAATTTCATAATGTTATAAAAGATAGAGATCTTTTATTAAATCAAGATAGATTCAAATCTTTAATAAATTCTATAGAATATATAAAGAAAAACAGTGGTGTTTTGGTTTTTATAGATAACCCTATGGGAGTAAGCGATCAAACAAAAGAGTATGGAGTAGGTGCTCAAATATTAAAAGATTTAGGTATAGAAAAAATAAAACTTTTAACATCCAAAAAAGGCAAAGAGTTTGTTGGTTTAAGTGGATTTGGTTTAGATATAATCGATGAAATTGAAATTTAAATAGTTTTTTAAAGATTGCTTTGAAAGAAAAAAATGAAAGTAGCAACTTTTATAAATGGCTCAATAATTTCAGAAAACTCCTCTTTTTATGCAATAAAATATGCAAAAAAGTTGAATTTGAAAGTTTATGCAATTTATATAAAAGAGAAAATTTCTACAGATGAAGTAAAAAAAAGTTATGAAAATATAAAACTTTATGCGGATAATTTGAGTGTTAAAATCGATTTTATTATTTTAGAAGATATATATCAATTAAAATCATTTATAGAAAAAGAGAATATTGTTCAAATATTTACTTCAACAAAACATAAACATACAATTTTTGAAAGTTCGTTTGCTAAATCTTTATTAAAAAAAGATTTAAAATCTGATATTGCTATAGTCAAAATTGTAAAGATTGGAGATATAAAAAATATAGATAAAATTATTTTACCAATAAGAGAAGATAAATTATCTGTAAAAAAATTTACTTTTTTTATGACATTTGCTTTAACACATTCTGCAAAAGCACAAATTTATTCAATTGATAAAGTTACAAGAAATTTTCTAGCTTTTTTAGATGAAAATCAAAAAAGTAAAAAAGTTAAAAATATTATTTTTAATCTTGGGCACTATTTTAATTTAGCTAAACTGATGAAATATGAATTAAGCATAAAACATGATTTTACAATGATGGAAGAGATAGAAAAAGTAAATGCTCATATTGCAAAATATGGTTTTGATTTGGCTATTGTTGGAGGGCATCATAAAGAGAGTTTTTTTAATAGGCATCCTATTGATATATTGTTTACACTACCTATAATAAATACAATATATTTTATTCCTTATAAAGAAAAATATTATGAAGCCTTTTAAATTAAGTAAAGAGAAACTTTTTTTAGAATTTAGGACATCCAAAAATGGATTGAGTAAAAAAGAGGTAAAAAAAAGGCTTAAAGATTTTGGATTTAATATTATTCAAACTAGGAAGAAAAAGAATTATATAAAAGAGTATTTGAAAGAGTATACAGAGTTTTTCCCCATTCTTCTTATAATTGCTGGTATTTTAGCCCTTATAGCAGACTATTTTCAGCCAAATGAGGGAAATGATATTTTAGCTTATGCAATATTTGGTGCAGTTTTTATAAATGCAAATTTTACTTTTTGGCAAAAATATAAAGCAGATAAGACAATGGAAGCTCTTTTACAACTTATGCCTACATATGTAAAAGTAAGAAGAGAGGGCAAAATTTTCAAAATTGACTCAAAAGAGCTTGTCCCTGGTGATATTATGATTTTAGAAGAAGGGGATAAGATTGCTGCAGATGGTGTTTTAATAGAAGTAAATAATTTTTATATTGATACATCAGCAATTGATGGTGAATCAAAACCGAAAAAAAGAGAAATTTATCCGGGAGATGCGAAAAGAGAAATTGATGCAAAAAATATGGTTTATGCTGGATGTGTTGTAGTTAGAGGAAGTGCAGAAGCAGTTGTTGTAGCAACTTCAATGGCAACAGAGTTTGGAAAAATTGCAACTTTAACCCAAAATGTACAAAAATCTTTAACTCCTTTAGAAAAAGAGATTATAAGAATGACAAAAATTTTGACAATTTTAGCTCTTTTAGCTGGAGTTGTCTTTTTTGTTTTAGGGATTCTTTCAAATAAAGGATTTTTAATAGCATCCATTTTTGCTCTTTCATTGATTGTTGCAAATGTCCCAGAAGGTCTTCTTCCAACTATTACTTTATCTCTTTCTTTAGCAGCTCAAAGAATGGCAAAAAGAAAGGCTTTGATAAAAAATCTTGCTTCTGTTCAAACTCTTGGAAGTGTAACAACAATATGTACTGATAAAACAGGAACTTTAACAAAAAACCAAATGACTGTAAAAGAGATTTATTTGGCTAATGGTGATGATATAGAAGTTACGGGAGAAGGTTATGAGATAGAAGGAGAATTTATATTTAAAAATAGATATACAGATAAACAATTATTAAAAGATCTTTTGATTGCTGGATGGTGTAACTCAAGAGCTATTGTTGAAAAAGATAAAGCTATCGGTGATCCAACGGAGATTGCATTAGTAGTAGCTGCAAAAAAATATAAGATTGATATAAAAAATTGTAAAAAGATAAAAGAGAATCCTTTTAGTAGTGAAAGAAAAATGATGTCAACTTTGGTAGAGATTGATAATAAAAAAGTTTTATATGTAAAAGGAGCACCTGAAAAGATTTTAGAAAGATCAACGCATTTTTATAATGGGAAAAATATTATAAAACTTGATACAACTGCAAAGAAAAGATTTGAAAATAAGCTTGAAGAGTTAGAGAGTAGAGCTTTTAGAGTACTTACAATAGCAATCGGAAAAGAAGACAAAGAGGAGAACTTGACTATTTTAGGTTTTGTAGCTATGAAAGATCCTCCAAGAGAAGAGGTAAAAGAAGCAGTTGAAAAATGTTATCAAGCAAAAATAAAGATAATGATGATAACTGGTGATAATGCTATAACTGCTAAGGCAATTGCTAAAGAGATAGGATTGCAATTTGATGGGGTTTTAACAGGTGATGAAATAGAAAAGGTTGATGAAGAAAAGTTACAAGAAATTTTAAAAAATAAAGTATATATATTTGCAAGAATGGCAAGTGCACAAAAGTTAAAAATTGCGAGTGCTTTGCAAAAAAATGGGGAAGTAGTTGCAATGACAGGTGATGGAGTTAATGATGCTCCAGCACTGAAAAAAGCAGATATTGGCGTAGGCATGGGAAGTGGTACAGATGTGGCAAAAGAGGCGAGTGATATGATTTTACTTGATGATAATTTTAGATCTATTGTTGCTGCTATAGAAGAGGGTAGGACAGTATATTTTAATATCAAAAAATTTGTAACATATATTTTATCTTCTAATGTACCAGAAATTGTTCCTTATGTTTTATCATTTTTTCTTAAAATTCCAAATCCGCTATCTGTTATTCAAATATTATCTATAGATTTGGGTTCAGATATGCTACCTGGTCTTGCTCTTGGAAGTGAAAAACCAGAAAAAAATATTATGAACAGGCCTCCTGTTGGAAAAAAAGAGAAAATTTTGGATTTTGAAGTATTCAAAAGAGGCTACTTTATGTTAGGTGTTATTGAAGCTAGTGCTGCAATGTTTGCATTTATTACCTTTTTATTAAATCATGGATGGCATTATGGAGAGGTTCATATAAGTGATCCTATTTTATATAGACAGGCTATGACAATGACTTTACTTGGTGCAGTAACATGTCAGTTAGCAAATGTATGGACACTTAGAAGCTGGGATTTTAATATATGGGAGATAGATTTAAAATCAAATAAATTGCTCTTTTTTGCTATGTTTGCGGTATTTGTATGGATTTGGGCGTTACTTAATGTGCCTGTAGTTCAAAAAATATTCAATACAGCTCATGTACCAATTCAAGATTTATGGGTGCTACTTCCTTTCCCTATTATATTGTTTATTACAAATGAAACATATAAATATATTAAAAAAAGAAAAATATTAATTTAGGAAAAAAAATGAAAATAAGAGTATATTATGAAGATACAGACCTTGGTGGAGTTGTTTATTATGCTAATTATTTGAAATTTTGTGAAAGAGCAAGGAGTGAGATTTTTTTTAAAAACAATCTTCTTCCTGTTAAAGATGGATGTCATTTTGTTGTTACTGAAATTAAAGCAAAATATATAAAGCCCGCTAGATTTGCAGACATTTTGGAGGTAGAAACTAAAGTATTGGAAATTAAAAGAGTATATATAAAATTAAAGCAGATTATTTATAAAAATAGTGAAAAAATTTTTGAAATGGAGATAAAACTAGCTTTTATTTGTAATGATAGACCATCTGCTATTCCTCAGGATTTTCTAAATCTGTTTGAAAAATTATAGGAGCTAAAATAAATTTTCCATATAATGCTTTATATAGCATTACATTATAATTGATTTGATTATTTTCAATATTTTCATCAAATACTCTTTTTTGCATTGTCTCTTTATTGAAAAATATATCTATTCCTATAGAAGTTGAATAATTTATCCAGTTAAATTCAATATCATTATTTATTAATGAATTATATTCTTCTAATATTTTTGAAGGGTGTATTATAGAATTTGCTATTATAAGATTTTCTCTATCAATAGGCTGAGTTAGATTAAACAGTAATGGATTATAATTTATTTGAGTTGATAAAATTTGTATAGGCTTTAAATCATAAAGGGTTAATTGTGAAAGTATTAATGAGCTTTTGACTATTGGGGTATTTAAAAAAATAGTACTGCTGTTTATATCTTCATTTTTATAAAAAAATTTCTTTAAGTTTGCAGCTTCATCTTGAACTTCTATCTCTTTAATTTTAGAACTATTCGATTCATTCTCTATTATTTTTGTCAATTTATATGCTAATGGACTTCTGTTTTCGTAAAAAATAATAATATTTTCATTTGCATAATCTAATAGCTTATCAATTTGTTCTTTATAATTAATACCTCCAAAAATTATGTTACTATTTTCTAAAGGAAAAACATCATTTTTATTTATTGTTGGTATGAATATATTTAAATTTTCTGTATTTATATTTGCTAAATTATTTGCTCCTTCTAATGTCAATGGAGCAATTATAAAGTTAAAATTTTCTTTCTTGATATTTTCAATAGTCTCAAGAATTGTTTCATAATTTTCATCTTTAATTTCAAATGTTTTTAGATGAAATTTTACATTTCTAAATAGAAGATAGGATATTATAGACCTTGTTGTTGATATTGCATAGCTTCCAATTTTTTTTGTTGGAAGAATCATTGCAATATTCATTTTTTTAACTGCTAAAAATTGTGGAGAGATATTTAAAGTTGATGATAGAAGCATATAATTTTCTTTTATTTTTTCATTTTCACTATTTTTTGCTTTAGATAAAAATGAAAAAACTTTTCCATTTTCCAAATAGTCAAATAAACAATTATCATCACACTCTTGAAGTTCTATATCTAATACTTCACAGTTTGGAATTGGCAAAGGAGATAATATTATGCTTTTCGCAAAAATCGATAATTCAAACATTAATATTATAAAAATTTTTAATATTTTTTTCATAATAGACTCTTAATTTTTAATAGATCTAAATATGCCTCTTTTTTCTTTGAAGGATTTCTTAATAAAAAGCTTGGATGATATGTTGGAATTAAAATTTTATCTTTATATTTTACTATTTCTCCTCTTATTTTTGAAATAGGAGTGGTATCATTTGTCAAGTATCTATAACTTGTACTTCCTAATGCAACTAAAATTTTAGGATTTATAATCTCTATCTGTTTTATAAGATATGGCATACAGGTTTTTGCTTCTTCTTCAGTAGGGACTCTGTTATTTGGAGGTCTGCATTTTACTATATTTGCTATATAAACATCTTCTCTTTTGATTTCTAAAACATTTTCAATCATTTTTGTTAAAAGTTGCCCAGCCCTACCAACAAATGGCCTTCCCATCTCATCTTCTGTTGCGCCAGGTCCTTCTCCTATAAACATAAGTTTTGCATGTGGATTTCCTTCGCCAAATACTACATTTTTTCTTGTTTTAGATAGGTCACAAAGATGGCAGTTTTTAACAATTTCTTTTAACTTTTCAAGTGAATTTGGCAAAGAGATATTTTTATGATTATTTTCGATATTAATTGGATCAATATATTGATATCCAATCCATTTTTGATAATAAAGATTTTTTAAAAGTTTTGCTTTTTTGATTTTATCCATTTGAAGATATTAGCAAATATGAGATTAAATAGGTATAAAACGGGCAAGAGCCCGTTTTTATTATTCAGTTACTTCTACTTTTACAGGATCGCTTTCCCATAAACCATGTTTTGTACAGTAACTCATTGCAGTTAATGTAAGATTTTTTTGTGGAATGATATAAAAATCAACTTCTACTTGGCTTTTTTCATTTCCTAAAGTTCCGGGAGTAAAAGTTGCTTGTCCAAGTAGTCTCTCACCATCCCAAAGTTGAACATAAGCAATATAGTGATCAAAATCATCAGGATGTGAATATTCATTTCCAACTTTTACTTTTACTTTAAATTTTTCACCTTTTTTTGCACTACTTTCACAATGAACAAAAGGTGAATGTCTGTCGATATAATCTTTTTTAGACTCTCTTTCTACTTCACTGATATCTACATATCTGTTTATTTTTGGCATTTTGGCCTCCTTAATTATTTTATTGCTCCAATATTTTACCTGTTAAATTATTAAATTAGGATAAAAATACTCTTATTTATTTTTTTTTAAAATTTATATCCTAAACTTATATATGTTTGATCAATATCCATTTTAAGATCACTTTTATCAAAGTAAACTCCATATCCACTTATATCAATATCTAAATCTTTAAATTCCCATTTACTTTTTCTATATCCAGTTTGTATAAAAAATCTTGGAGATATTATAATTCCTAAAAAACTCTTTTTAAAAGTTTTTACTTGAAAGCGAATACCAATATTATATTCATAAAAATTTCCATTTATATTACTATTAAAATTTGCGTAATTATTTTTTATTTTTCCTGTTTGATATGCATAATTAAAATCTCCAAAGATTGAAAAATATCTATTTAATGTTTTTTGAAATGATAATGTTGGACCGATTTTAAATGTTTTTATTTTAGTTTTGCTTCTTTCAAAACCATTTTTTATAAAATCGTTAGCATTATTATTGTCATTTTTTTCGCTCTCTATCCATGGAAGAGAGATTCCTCCTATTATTCCTAATCCTAAATAATTTCTATTGTCTTTTTTTAATACATCATATCCCAAAGATATTTGAGCATCTAAGCCCTCTATTTCATAATTTATATCTGGCATCGGGATAATTTGGCTATTTATACCAAAAGGATTATTAGGAATATTTTGCGAATATCCAGTATTAAAATTTTGTTTTTCTTTTTGTATAGTGTCTGATTTTATATAACTTATTTTATAAGAGTAAAAAATATTTGATTTTAATATATTTTGATGTTGTTCTTTAAAAGTTAAAATTTTAACACTGTCGCTCTTTTTCTTATTGAAACCTAAAAAGCCTCCCTCTAATGAAGCGTTTCCTTTTCCAATTTCAAATTCAGCAGCAGATAAAAAAGATATTGCAGATAAAAAAAGAAAAGTAGTTTTTTTCATTTATAGTCCTTTTTTTAAATTTGATGGGAATTATATCCCATCAAATTTAAATTAGACTATATTTACAGAAGTTACATTATGATTTAAGCCTAACTCTTCAGGAGTACATCCAAGAGCTAAACCTATTAATTGAGGAAGATGAAGAATAGGCAGTTTTATATCTCTTCCTACCTCTTTTGAGGCTGCATGCTGTTTCACATCAAGGTTTAGATGACATAGTGGGCAAGGTGTTACCATCATATCTGCATCATTGTCTATAGCATCTACAAGAGCATTGCCGCTTAATCTATTTGCAGTATGTGGTGCTTGTAAATCTACATGAAATCCACAACATTTGTTTTTATGTTCATAATCAACACTGTTTCCTTCTAAAGCTTTTATCAAATCATCAAGGCTTGTTGGATTATAGGCTGACTCTTTTGTTTTATTTGTATAATGATGAAGTTCACTTGGTCTAATATTATGGCATCCATAAAAAGGTGCAATATTAAATTGACTAAGTGGTTTTTCAACTTTTTCTCTTATTTTATCAAGACCATAATCTTCAATAAGTGCATATAAGAAATGTCTAACTGATACTGTTCCTTTATATTCTAAGCCAACTTCAGCAAGTTTTTCATTTACTTTTGATTTCAACTCTTCATTTTCATCAAGTCTTTTTTTTGTTAAAGCTGTGTTTAATTGACAAGTATTACAGATTGTAATCATAGGAAGATCAAGTTTTTCTGCATAGCAGATATTTCTTGCATTTAAAACAAGGCTTAAAAAATCATCAAAATCTTGAAGATGGCTTGCTCCACAACAGCTTGCTTCGTCAAGTAAAACTATCTCGATTCCAAGTTTTTTAGCAACTGCCAAAGTTGATTTTAAAAGTTCAGGGGTACTTTCTCTTGCCGTACATCCAGTATATAGTGCATATTTTAAACTCATCTTTTTTCCTTTTAAAATTTAGCTGTAGATGATATTTTTATAAGTTTTTTAATTTCATCAAGATTTTTAGATTTAGGCATATTCCAAGGAAAGACTATTTTTCCTTTCTTAAACATTGCTAAAGCTTCTGGAATATGTTTAAATACTGCAAATCCTTCACTGTATGCTACTAAATGTCCTTCATCTAAAATACCATGTTTTTCGATAGATTTTTTAAATCCAACAGCATGGCGACTTGCAACATTATGTTCAACTACGCCTTCTTCAAATAGTTGATTATGAAGTTTTGTTATTTTGCTCATAGGATCAAGTTCTTTTGGACAAGCTTCGGTACACTCAAAACATTTAACACAATCCCAAACACCTTGTCCAAGTTTATCAACAATTTCGAGTCTCTCTTTTTTATCATTATCTCTTATATCTGCATTAAATCTATAAGCTTTAACTAAAGCAGCAGGTCCAAAATATTGTTCATTAGCTTCATTTACAACAGGACATGCATAATAGCAGCAACCACATTGAATACAATAATCAGCTTCTTCAAGTTTTTCTGCATCTTCAGGAGAAACTATATTTTCACTTTCTGGATGTTCATCAATCTCTGCAACAAGATAAGGTATAATTGAGTCATGTTTTTCCCAAAAATCACTCTTATCTACAACCATATCTTTAATAACTCTCTTTTTAGAAACAGGCTCAAAAGTAAGCTCATTTCCAAAAAGCTCAATCATATCTACCATTCTCTCTTTACAAGCAAGGGTGCTTCTTCCATTTACTTTGATTGCACAACTTCCACAGATTCCGTGTCTACAACTTCTTCTATATGTAAAGCTTCCGTCATGCTCCCATTTGATTTTATTTAAAACATCCAATACTACTTCATCTTCTCCAACATCCATCTCAATTGTGTCGTAATGGGGAAGATAATCGGTTTCAGCATTAAATCTAAATACTTTTAAAGTTACTTTCATTTTTTGCCCCTATTAATATTTTCTTTCTTGAGGTTCAAATTTACCAAGCACCACATCCATATAATCAAGATTTATATTTCCTTCTTCATCCATATAAGCTAAAGTATGTTTTAAGAAGTTTTCATCATCTCTTTTTGGAAAATCTTCTCTATAATGAGCACCACGTGACTCTTTTCTAGCAATTGCTCCTTCAACAATAAAAGCTGCATAATCAAGCATATGTCCTAGCTCTATTGCTTCTTGAAGGTCTGTATTGAATGTTTTTGATTTATCATCTATTCTTATATTTTTATATCTTCGTCTAAGCTCTTTTAATATCTCTTTTTGTTTTAATAAAGATTCCTCTGTTCTAAAAACTCCAGCATTTTCAAACATACTATCTTGCAACTCTTTTCTTAATTGTGCAGTTCTTTCATTTCCGTTATTTGTTAATACAAACTCCATCTCTTCAAGCATTCTGTTTGCTTCAAGCTTTTGGGCTTCATGACAAGAGATATTGTCTAAATCTTTAGCTATTGTCTCACCTACATGTCTTCCAAAAAACAGAGCTTCAAGTAGTGAGTTTGCTCCAAGTCTATTTGCTCCATGAACGCTAACACATGCACACTCACCGGCTGCATATAAACCTTCAGTTAATTCATCTTTATTTTTTCTTACATGTCCATCAATATCAACTGGGATCCCACCCATAGAATAGTGAGCAGTAACAGTAATCATAATAGGTTCTTTTACCATATCCTGGCCAAGGAATGTTATTGCTAAATCTCTTAACTCAGGTAGCCTTTCCATTATTTTTTTCTCACCAAGATGAGTAAGATCAAGATATACTGCCATTTTATCAGGTCCTACACCTCTTCCCTCTCTTATCTCATTTGCAATTGCTCTACTAACAACATCTCTTGGAGCAAGCTCCATCTTTTCAGGTGCATATTTTTCCATAAATCTCTCACCAAGAGAGTTATATAATCTTCCGCCTTCTCCACGAGCTGCTTCACTTATCAATATTCCACTTCCTGCAAGACCAGATGGGTGAAATTGCACAAATTCCATATCTTCAAGAGGAAGTCCATGTCTAGCAAAGATGCTCAGACCATCTCCAGTATTTGCGTGTGCATTTGAATTTATTCTAAAAGCTCTTGCATAGCCACCAGTTGCAAACATAACAGCTTTTGCATTAAAAATAGCTGGTTTTGAATCTCTTAAATTAAATGCTACAACTCCATAAGCTTTTCCATCTTTATATAAAAGATCAGCTACATACCATTCATCCCAAAACTCAACCCCTTCTCTAAAAGCTTGTTCATATATAGTTTGAAGAAGAGTTAAACCTGTTCTATCTTTTGCAAAACAGGCTCTAGGCTTGCTTTGTCCACCAAAAGGCCTTTGAGCAATTTTTCCTTCTTCATTTCTACTAAATGCAGCTCCCATTCTTTCAATCCATCTAATTGTTTCAGGAGCTTTTGAACACATAAGTTCAACTGCGTTTTGGTCTGCTAAATAATCACTTCCTTTTACAGTATCAAACATATGAAGATCAACGCTATCCTCTTCGCTCAAAGCTGCATTAACACCACCTTGAGCAGCTCCAGAGTGGCTTCTTAAAGGATGAAGTTTTGTTAAAACAAGCACATCTTTGCCTGCTTTTTTTAATTCTCTTGCAGCAGCACATCCTGCTAATCCTGCACCAACAATTACAACATCTTTTTTAATAATAGGTATTTCCATCCAAATTTTCCTTATGATGAAATTTTTTTGATTATATCATTTCAAAAAATAAAAAAAATTAAAATATATTACAATAGTTGATTTAAGAGCCACTTTGTTACAATATTTACCAAAAAAAATAAGGAATATAGTGAATAAAGAGAGTTTTTTTATAAGTTTATTTAATAATAAATTTGTAGGTGATGATGCAGCTTTTTTAGATAAATATATATATAGTGTAGATGCATTTAATGAAAATATACATTTTAAAAAAGAGTGGCTAAGTTATTATGAAATTGGCCAAAAAGCTATGATTGTAAATATCTCTGATGCTATTGCTATGAATGCTAAGCCTCTTTATGCACTTTTAAGTATTGCTTTACCAAAAGATATAAAGCCTTATCAAATGGAAGAGCTGGCAAAAGGAATAAAAGATATTGCAAATAGATATAAAATAGAGATAATAGGTGGAGATACCATATCTGGAAAAAAAATTGATATATCGATAACTATAATTTCAAAAACAAAAAAGCCAATTTTTAGAAAGCCAATAAAAGATGGCTATTTATTGGCTTATACAGGTGAACTTGGTAGAGTAAAAAAAGATTTAGATAAGTTACTTAGGGGTAAAAAGGTTGGAAAAAATTCAAAATTTAAAAAGCCAATTTTAAGAGATAAATTTATGCAAAAAGCAAGTAGATATATAAAAGCTTCAATGGATATAAGTGATGGGCTTTTTGATGATTTGGGCAAACTATCAAAACTTAATAGAATTGGATTTAAATTTTTTAATAAAATAGATAAAAGAGTAGGGTGTAGTGGCGAAGAGTATGAGCTTTTATTCGCTTTTGATAAAAGAGATTTAAAAAAGATTTTACAAATTTCAAAGATTACAAGAACACCAATAACTGTTTTTGCAAAAGCTGTAAGAAAACCATATAAAAATATTTGCAAACCGCACCATTTTTAAGATGATTTGTAAAGTATAATGAGCGAGCAGTAATTAATTATCAGTAATAAGCAAATAATTAGTGATAATCGGCAAATTTATCACTCATCACTTTATCACTAATCACCAAAAAGGAAACAGATGGATAGACTATTTTTTTTAGACCATTCGCCAATAAATTTTTATTTTAAACAATCTCCTGAGACTTTTGTTGTAGAAGAGGTGCCTTTATATGAATTTAGCGGTGATGGCGAGCATCTTATTTTAAAAGTTAGAAAGAAAAATCTCACTACCTGGCAGATGTTGCAATCTATAAGCGAGCAAGTTGGAGTAAAAGTTAAAGATATCGGTTATGCTGGATTAAAAGATAAAAATGCTTTAACTTATCAATATATTTCAATAAATAAAAAATATGAAGAGAGTTTAAAAAAGTTTTCTCATCCAAATATTAAAATAGTTGAGACTACTAAGCATAAAAATAAAATAAGACTTGGGCATTTAAAAGGAAATAGATTTTTTATAAGGCTTAAAAAAGTTTTGCCTGTTGATGCAAAAAAGATAGAAGAGGTTCTAAAAATTATACTAAAAGAGGGGTTTCCTAACTATTTTGGATATCAAAGATTTGGAATTGACGGTGATAATTATATTTTAGGAAAAGAGATAGTTGAAGGAAAAAGAAAAGAGAAAAATAGAAAAAAAGAGAGATTATTTATCAATGCATATCAAAGCCATCTTTTTAATTTATGGTTATCAAAAAGAGTAGAGATTTCAAAACTTATATGCAATTTTAGTAAAAATGAGATAAAAACTTTGCTTGATTTTCCAAATGGAATAGTAGATGAGCTTCAAAAACAGTGTCAATTTTTTAAAATTTTACCAGCAGATTTGGCAAGCCACTATCCTTTTGGAAAAATTTTTGAAGTTGAAAATGTAATCGATGAATCAAAAAGATTTCAAAATAGAGATATTTCAATTACAGGATTGCTTCCAGGTATAAAAACAAAAAGGGCTAATGGAATTGCTAGGATTTTTGAGCGAGATTTTGATGATGAAAATATAAAAACTTATGGAGATAGAAGATTTGCCTGGATTTTTCCTGAAAATTTAGAAGGTATTTATAAAGAGGAAAAAGCTTGGTATGAATTAAATTTCTTTTTGCCTAAAGGAAGTTATGCTACAGTTTTACTTGAAGAGATAGCTCATAGGAAATTGAAAAGTGAGTGAGAGTTAAGAGCTAAGAATTAAGAATTAAGTGGGTAGAAAGTTGATTAGTGGAATAGGGCATAGTGGAATAGTGGATAAGGTTGAAGGTTGAAGGTAGAAAGTAGAAAGTAGAAGGTAGAAGGATTTAGTGATAGCTAAAAACTAAACACTAATTCCAAATTCCTAATTACCAATGTCCAATGTCAATTGTCAAATATTTAAAAAGGAGATTTTAATGAATGCAGAATTTAAAGAAGAGTGTAGATATGCAGATGAAATTCATGAAGATACAAAAGAAGTATTTGAAAAATGGATGAAAAGATATGGATGGGATATTCCAGAACTTGATCAAAATTTGGCTGCAAGACTGATTTTAACTGAAATGCAAAAAGCATTGAGTGAGCTTGAGGTTAAATATTGTGGTGGAGTATGTGATACTGAGCCTCCTGAATGTGAAATATAGGAGATAAAATGAGATGGAATTATAAAGAGATTGATTATGAAAAAATAAATAAAAAAGCTTTAAAAGATAATGAATTTCTTTTTTATTTAATAACGAGCGCTTCATTTATAGAGATAACAAGCCATGTATATGAAAAAAATTTAAAAGAGTTTTATAAGGGAGATGAGAGTTTAATAAAATGGCTTGAGAATGTTTGGGAGCCAGAAGAGATACAACATGGCAAAGCTTTGAAAAAATTCGTAAATAGTGTATGGAAAGATTTTGATTGGGATAGTGCATATAAAAGATTTTTAGAAGATTATTTGCCTCATTGTACTTTAGAAGAGTTTCAACCAACAAAAGCAAAAGAGATGTTGGCAAGAATGGTAGTAGAAACAGGAACAAGCACTTTTTATAGAGCAATAGAAAACTATTCAAAAGATTTAGATACTCCTATATTGGCACAAATCTCAAGAAATATTTCAAAAGATGAAGTATATCATTATGATATTTTTGAAGAAGCTTACCAAAAATATAATAAAATAGAAAAGTTAAAAAAAGATGACATTATAAAAGTCATTTATAATAGATTAAAAATGGTTGATGGAGAAGATGCTAAGCTTGCATTCAAAGCTATTTATGAAGAAAAAAATCTAAAAAAATTTGAAGATAAATATTATGAAGAGCATAAGAAAAATGTTGGAACATTTGCAAAGAAATATTATCCATATAATATGGCCATCAAAATGCTTTTAAGGCCATTAAATTTAAATAAAACTATAGAAAAGCTAACAATTCCGGTTATAAAAGGTGCTCTAAAAATTTTGGGAATATAAATCTATTTAAAGAAAAGTGAGCCAATTCTTACCATATTTGAGCCACATGCAATTGCCAATTCAAAATCATTGCTCATTCCCATAGAGCAAATTTTTGCACCGTGTGGTTTTAAATTTTCAAATATTTTATATGTTGTTTCGAAACTTTTTTTAATCAATTCTTCATCTTCTGTATGAGCCCCTATTGTCATAACACCTTTTAAGTTTATATGTTTTGTATTTTCAATAATTTTAAGATATTCATCATATGCTAGTTCAGGTAAAACGCCTGCTTTTGTCTCTTCTTTGGCACTGTTTATTTGTAAAAGACAGTTAAGCTTTTTCCCTTTTGCTTCCAATCTTTTATCAATCTCTAAAGCCAACTCTAAACTATCTAATGATTGCATTAAAAATGGATCTAAATCAATTAAATGATTTATCTTATTTTTTTGAAGCCTTCCAATAAAGTGCCACTCTAATGGCAAATCATCTGTTTCTTCCATTTTTTGTTTTAAATCTTGTACTCTATTTTCCCCAAAGGCTCTTTGACCCAAATCATATAGCTCTCTAACCTCTTTACTTGAAACATATTTACTAACAGCTACAATTTTTACTATATGATATTCACTAATTTTAAGTCTTGCTCTTTCCACTCTATTTACAATTTCATCAAAATTATCTCTTAATCTATATTTATCCATTTGATACTCCAAAAATTCTATTTATATCATTATAAATTCCAAGTCCCATAAGCATTAGTAAAATCATCCAACCAAGAAGAGTTAGTTTATATATTATATCTTCACTTGGAACTTTTTTTGTTATAAGCTCATATAGATTAAAAACTATATGTCCACCATCTAATGCTGGGATTGGCAAAAGATTAAGCACGCCAAGGTTTACTGAAATCAGTGCCGTTAATGAAAATAGGGCTGCTATTCCAACTTGAGATGCTTTTGCAGTAATATCCATTATTGATATTACTCCTCCAACCTCTTTTAAAGGAACAACTCCTTCTATCATTTTTTCTATTCCTTTTATTATCATTAAGCTTGCCGCAACTGTTTTATCATAGGCAACTTTGATTGCTTCAATTGGTGAATAATAGACTTTTATTACATCGCCTGATGGAGATATACCTATCATTTTTCTTTTTACTTTTTCTCCAAAAATGTTTTTGACTTCTAAAATTTTTGGCTCAATTATAACAATTTTTATTTGATTATTTCTTATTATTTCAACTCTTAAAGCACCTTGATATTTACTAATGGCTTTACTGATATCTTCCCATTTAGTTATAGGTGTATTATTTATCTTTACTATTTTATCTTTTGGCATCAATCCTGCTTTTTGAGCAGGCGAATTTTTCATAACTTCTCCAACAACTGGTGCTAATGTATTGCTTCCCATAATTGAAATAATATAATATAGTAAAAATGCTAAAAAAAAGTTTGCAAAGGGTCCTGCAAAAAGTATTACTATTCTTTGCCAAGGTTTTTTAGAGTTGTAACTATTTGGGTCACTGCTTCTCTTTGTGGGATCAAGATCATCTTGACCTTTCATTTTTACATATCCGCCAAGAGGGATAGCACTTATTGCCCATTCAGTTCCTTTAAAATATTTTTTTGCAATAATGGGACCAAAGCCTATACTAAATCTCTCAACTTTTACTCCAAAAAATCTTGCAGCTAAAAAATGTCCAAGTTCATGAAAAAATATTAAAAAAGATAAAACAAGTAAACTAACTATTATTCCCATAAAATTCCTTAAATTAAAATTTGGACATTTGGTTATTAGTATATTGGTTATTGGTATATTGGGGATTATGAATATTACTTTTACTAAATCCTAAATCTATTTCCTTACCTCCAATAACTAATAACCAATATACCAATTACCACTTTTAATTCTATTTCAAATATTCTTTGATATACTCATATCCACTATAAAGTGTGATAAACACAGCAAGCCATAAAAGCAGTGTTCCTCCTGGCCAGTTCATAATCAAAAAACCTATAGCAAACATTTGTGTTATTGTTTTTATTTTTCCTAAAAATGATGCTGATATCTCTTTATTTTCACTAACTGCAGCTACTCTTAAACCTGTTATAAAAAACTCTCTTGTGAGTATTAGATAGATTGCCCATGGATTTGCTCTATCTAACATCATTAGACCTAAAAAACCTGCAAGAGTTAGCATTTTATCAGCAAGAGGATCAAGTATTTTTCCAAGTTGTGTTATTTGATTGAATTTTCTTGCAATATATCCATCAAAAAAATCTGTCAAAGAAGCAAAGACAAATAAAAATGCTGCCAAAAAATCAAGCCATGATGGATGAATATTTGCAAATAGATCCCTATTTACTAAAAACATAAACATAATTGGAGCAATAAAAAGCCTAATAAAGGCTAAAATATTTGGAATGTTTATGTTAGTCAAAATTATCCTTTTATTTAAAACTGCTTCCACCATCAATTATTAATGTCTGTCCAGTTATCCAGCCAGCTTCATCAGAGCATAAAAAAAAGCATGCTCCAGCTAAATCTTCAGGTTGTCCCATTCTTTTTATGGAAGCTCTTTTTATAGTTTCAGCTTTTACCTCTTCATAATTTGGAAAAGCTCTTAGAGCATCAGTATCAATTGGTCCACCACTTACTGCATTTACTCTAATATTTTTCTCACCAAGTTCAGCAGCTGCATATTTGACCATAGTTTCAACTGCAGCTTTAGAACTTCCATGTCCAGCATAATTTGGTGTATATACTATATTTCCTGTTGAACTCATAGATATAATGCTTCCACCACCAACTTTTTCCATTCTTTTTGCAGCTTCTTGAGCCCCAACAACAAATGCTAAAACTGTTGCTGTATATATATTATTAAGCCCTCTAGGTTTTAGTCTCATAAAAGGAGCAAATCCTCCTACTACCGGCCTTCCAGAAATAATTGCATTTGAAATAAAAAAATCAACTCTATCAAAATCTTGATCTATCTCTTTAAAAAGGCTCTTATATTCATCAGGCTCTAATATATTAAGTTTATATGCTTTTGCTTTTATGTTATATTTTTCTTCTAGCTCTTTTGCCAAAGAGTTTGCAAGTTCTTCATTTGTATTATAAGTAAATGCAACATTAACACCAGCTTTTGCAAATCTCTCAACTATAGCTTTGCCTATACCTCTTGTTCCGCCACTTATAACTAATGTTTTTCCTTTCATTTTACTACCTCATATTTTTCTAATATTTTTTCTATTTTTTTCATATTTTCTTTACTTGGTGGCACTAATGGAAGCCTATATTCTAGATTGTCTAAAAGACCAGCTATATACATTGCCGCTTTTATTGGAATTGGATTGCTTTCAATAAAAAGTATCTTATTTATCTCAAATAGCTCATCATTTACCATTTTTGATGTATCAAACTGTCCTGCAATACCTGCATGAATTAATGTGGCAATTTTATCTGGAAGAAGATTTGCAGTTACAGAGATACAGCCCATTCCACCATTTGCAATTATTGGATAGTTTATTGCATCATCTCCACTTATAACATAAAGTTCTGGTCTTTTTGCAAGAAGTTCTACACATCTTTCAATAGATCCACTGGCCTCTTTTACACCATAAATATTTTCTACTTCATCAAAAAGTCTAAAAATTGTTTGAGGTTGAATATCTACCGAAGTTCTACCTGGAACATTATATAATAACACCGGAATATCAACAGAATTAGCTATAGCTTTATAATGTTGATATATTCCTTCTTGAGTTGGTTTATTATAGTATGGAGATACACTTAAAATCGCATCTGCTCCAGCATTTTGTGCAAATAAAGCAAGATCTATTGCTTCATGGGTAGAGTTGCTTCCAGCTCCAGCCATAACTCTTGTTTCAGTACCTTTACAAACTTCAACAGCAATTTCGATACATCTTTTATGCTCATCATGAGTTAAAGTTGCACTCTCACCTGTCGTACCTACTGGAACAACAACATCTATCATATTATCAACTTGCCTTTGAATAAGCCTAGCATATTTTTCTTCATCAATTTTTCCGTTTTTAAAAGGGGTTATTAATGCAGTCATAGCACCTTTTAGTTTTCTCATCTCTTTTCCTTTCTTAATATAACAGTTGTAGAATTTTCTTTATAAAAATATTTTTTCGCTACATCTTGAAGATCTTTTGGTGTTAGTTTATCAATATTTTCCTCATATTTTAGTAAAGGTTCAATATCTCCTCTTGCAAAATAGCTTCCAAAAAGGTCAGCCACATTGCTTGAATTTTCTAAAGAGAATATAAAATCTGCTTTTGTATTAATTTTTATTTTTTCTAGCTCTTTTTTGCTAATTTTTCCCATTTTTAAATTTTCAACCTCTTTTAAAATCTCTTTTTCAACATCTTCAGCTTTAATTCCTGGATTGCAAACTGCCATAAAAAGAAAAATTCCTGGGTCTTTTAGGTCCATATTGTATGCATATATGGTATTAACCATCTTCTTTTCATCAACAAGTTTTTTATAGAGTCTGCTACTTTTACCATCACTTAAAAGAGCTGAAATTGCAGAGAGGGCAAATTGGTCTTTATGAGCAAAATTTGGTATATGATAAGCAATTGCAACTATTTCTACTTCGCTTTGTTTATAAATAACAACTCTTTTTTCACCATCTTGTTTAGGTTCAACCATATGAACTTTAGGAATATCACAGCAGTTTTTTATATGGTCAAAATATTTTTCAGCCTTTTTAAACACTTCATCTTTATCTATATCTCCAGCTACTACAATTATGGCATTTTTAGGTTGATAGTAAATTTTGTGAAAATTTCTAATATCTTCGATACTCCAATTTAAAATGTCTTGCATAAAGCCTATTGGAGTCCAATGATATGGATGATAAATAAATGTGTTATTAAAAAGTCTAAAATAAAGATATCCTACTGGATTATTATCTGTTCTCCAGCGTCTCTCTTCAGCTACAACATTTCTTTCAGGCTGAAACTCTTCATCTTTTAATGAAAGATTTTCCATTAATTCTGCAAAAAGCTCTAAAGACTTATCTAAATTTTTTGAACTAGATTTTATATAGTAATGTGTATAATCAAAACCTGTTGAAGCATTATCAACACCACCAAAACTTTTTACAATTTCATCAAATTCACCAGCTTTTAGATTTTTTGTTGATTTAAAATTCATATGTTCAAGCATATGGGCTATTCCACTTTTTCCCATTACTTCATTTCTACTTCCAACTTTATAAAATATATTTGTAGTAATCACATTTGAGTTATTGTGCATAGGAATTGCAACTACTTTTAGTCCATTTTTCAAATCTTTTTCATAATATTTTGGCAAACTGCTACCCATTAATCCCCCTATTAAAATAAGTATAAAAAATATCTGTTTCATTTTAAATCTGCTCCAACTGCTTCAGAAATATGTTCAAATCCGTCATTTTTTAATAATTGTATCAAACCTTCATTTATATTTTTTATAAGTGATGGTCCTTTGAATATTAAAGCAGTATATATTTGAACTAATGATGCCCCAGCTTTAATTCTTCTATAAGCCTCTTGTGCATTGTCTATTCCACCAACACTTATAAGAGTAGTCTTCCCAAAAAGCTCTTTTGATACTGCTTTGAAAATTTCAAAACTTTTCTCTTTTAATACTTTACCACTTATTCCTCCAAAATCTTTAGAATTTGGAATAAGTGAATAATCAATTGTAGTATTTGTAGCAATTATTCCATCCGCGCCATTTTCAACAGCTAATGAAGTTAAATTTACAGCTTCCTCTTTTGACATATCTGGAGCGATTTTTAATAAAATAGGCTTAGATGTTATGTCTTTTGCCATTGTAAAAAGAGCTTTTATAAAATTTTCATTTTGAAGATCCCTAAGGCCTGGTGTATTTGGAGATGATATGTTTACCACCATATAATCACATAAATCTTTGAATCCTTTTATCAATTTTTCATAATCATTTAAAGCATCTTTTTGTGGAGTTTTTTTATTTTTTCCAATATTTATACCTATTGGTGTTGCAAATGGATAGAATTTTTTTACTCTTTTTTCTATTTTATACATACCATCATTATTAAAACCCATAGCATTTTGAATAGATTCATATGTGGGATATCTAAAAAGTCTTGGTTTTGGATTTCCGCTTTGTGGAAGAGGTGTTATGGTTCCTAATTCAGTAAATCCAAAGCCAAGAGCTAACATACCTCTAATCATTGTTGCATTTTTGTCAAAACCTGCAGCAAGTCCAACTGGATTATAAAATGTTTTATTGAAAATTTTTTGATTAAGGATTTTATCATCTATGAAATTTTTCTCTATAAAAGGGTTAAATAATGATGGAATATTATCGATACTTTTTAAAGAAAACTCTACTAAATTATGAGCATTTTCTGGGTCTAATTTGAATAGTATTTTTTTGAAATTTTCATAATCAAACATTTTTTACCTTTAATCTTTGTTTTTATAAATATTATGTAATTTTTGATATTCATCACATTTTTCAAGTAGTTCTTGATGTTTGCCTTCACAAACTTTTTTGCCTTCTTTCATAACAATTATTTTATCAGCATTTTTTATAGTTGAGAGCCTATGGGCAACAATAAATGTAATTTTATCTTTTGTAATATCTTTTAGAGCCTCTTGAATTTTTTGCTCGCTTTTTGTATCAAGAGCACTTGTTGCTTCGTCAAGAATTAAAATTTGAGGATTTTTATATATTGCCCTAGCTAATGCAATTCTTTGTCTTTGTCCGCCACTTAGATTCGCACCATATTCATCAAGTTCAGTATAGATACCATTTTCCATCTCTTTTACAAAATCATAAGCGTTAGCCTTTTTTAATGCATCTATAACCCTTTTTTCATCTATTTCCTCGCCATAGGCTACATTTGCAGCAATGCTATCTTGAAAAATATATATTCTTTGTGTAACAAGAGCTATTTTTTCTCTCAAACTTTTTACATCAAAATCTTTTATATCTTTATCATTAAAAAGCACTCTTCCACTGCTAGGATCATAAAATCTTACCAAAAGATTTACAATAGAGCTTTTTCCACCCCCACTATCTCCTACAAGAGCAATAACTTCACCTTTTTTTGCTTCAAAGCTAACATTATCGAGAGCTTTTTTATCTTTATAATAAAGAGAAACTTTATCAAATTTGATATTTTTTATCTCCTCTTCAAATCTTTTATCACTTGTTTTAATTGTAGGTTTTAGATCAATTATTTCAAAAATTCTCTCTCCAGCAGCAATTGCATCTTGGAGTTTATTATATATTCTTGATACATTTTTTAAAGGGGCATAAAGCATAAAAAGAGCAGTCATAAAAGAGAAAAATGCTCCTACGCTCATCTTATCTTCAATTACTTCATTACCTCCAACAATTATAACTATTGCTACTACAATTGCACCTAAAATTTCCATCAATGGACTAACAGCTTCGCTTGTTTTTACACTTTTCATAGTTATATTAAAAAACTTTTTATTATGTTTTTTAAATCTTTCTAACTCTTTTTTTTCACTAACATGAGATTTTATAATTTCGATATTATTAAAAATTTCTGTTAAATGTGATGTTATGTCTGATATTTTTTCTTGAGATTTTTTTGAAATTCTTTTCATTCTTTTTGCAAGAAGTGAAAGAGGGTAGAGTGACAGAGGCATAATAACTAAAAAATAAAGAGCTAGTTTTGGGCTTTGATATATCACAACTCCTGTCAAAGCAATAATAGTTAAGCTCTCTCTCAATAAAGAGGGCACCATATTTGCTACAACACTTCTTATTCTATTGATATCATTTGTTATTCTAGAAATTAACTCTCCACTTCTTATTTTTACAAAATATTCCATATCCATATTTAAAAGAGAATTTAACATTTTATCTCTGAGTTTTCTTATAATATCATGACCAATATATTGGGTGTAATATGTTTGAACATATCTTCCTAAACTTTTTAGTAGATACATAAAAACAACCAAAAATGGAAGAAATTTTAGCATCTCTTTATCTTTATTTATAAAAATCTCATCCATTACAGGTTTTACAAGATATGCTGAAGCAGAAGAGCCAATTGCAGCTGCAATCATTCCTAAAATTGCAAAAAAAAGCTCTAATTTATAATCTTTTAAATATGGAAGCAGTCTTTTTAAAACTATTTTCAATTAAATCTTCTCCCAAAAGGTTCCCTGAGGTGTATCCATAATAGATATACCCATTTTTAAGAGTTTTTCTCTGATTAAATCTGCCTTTTCATAATTTTTCTCTTTTTTCGCTTTTGCTCTTTCTTCAATGAGTTTTTCTATCTCTTTTTTTCTGTTTTCATCGATTCCGATTTGGAAATATTCAAATGGGTTTTTATTCCCAACACCTAATAATTTATCGATAAAATCGATATTTGCTTTAACTGTTTTTTTATAATTTTTGTCTTTTGGATTTTTATCAAGATATTCATTTGCATTTGAGATAAATTCATCTATTACAGACAATGCTTTTGATATATTTAAATCATCATCTAAAGCTTCAAATAAAGATAACTTGAAACTATCATCTATTTCAGATTCATTTACATCAAAAACTCTTTTTTTAAGCCTATAAAGTTTATCAAGTCTTTTTTTTGAATTTAAAAGATCCTCTTCATTAAAATTGAGTGAACTTCTATAATGAGTTGAAAGTAGATAAAATCTAAGTATCTCGCCATCATATACTTTTAAAGCATCTTTTATAAAAAAGCTGTTACCAAGACTTTTACTCATTTTTTCCCCACTAATGGTTACAAATCCATTATGCATCCAATATTTTGCAAGTTTTTGATTATATGCACATCTTGTTTGAGCCGCTTCATTTTCATGATGTGGAAAAAATAGATCAGCACCACCTCCATGAATATCTATCTGATACTCTTCATCTTTATATGCAAGATATTTATAAATCATTGCTGAGCACTCTATATGCCAGCCTGGTCTTCCTCTTCCAAAAGGTGATTCAAAACATATATCCTCTTCATTTTTACACGCTTTCCATAATGCAAAATCTGCAGGGTTTCTTTTTTTTGGATTTGGCTCAATTCTACTTAAACCCTCTTCATCGCATTTATGTGAAAGAGAGCAGTAATTTTTATCTTTTGATGTATCAAAATATATATCTCCATCATCTGTTCTATAAGCACACCCTTTTTCTAAAAGTCTTTCTATCATATCAAACATTGCATCAAGACTTTGGGTCGCTTTTGGCTCAATATCTGCTCTTAAAACACCAAGAGCTTCCATATCTTCAAGATATCTTTTTATGTAATATTGTGTAATCTCTTCTAAAGATTTCTCAGTTTCTTTAACTTTTTTTATAATTTTGTCATCAATATCTGTAAAATTTTTCATAAAGGTAACTTTATAACCTTTTAAAATAAGAAATCTTCTTAAAAGATCAAAAACTATTGAGCTTCTTGCATGACCTAAATGAGCATCATCATAAACAGTTGGACCACATACATAAATTCTAACTTCTTTGTCTTTTATAGGGATTAACTCTACCTCTTTTTTTAAAGAGCTATCAAATATACGCATCAATAAAACCTTTTATAAAATATAAAAAAATGGATTCAATTATCAGTAAAATAAGCAAAATAAATGCAATTTTAGTTGAAATTATATCTAAAAACTTTTTTACACCAAACTCTTTAATTGTAAATATAAAAAGCACAAATCCTGCTATACTTGAAGCGAGTGCTAATCCTGCAGCTTTTAAAAAAAAGATTAAAATAATTGATAATAAAATATTGGTAATCAGCGAGTATGTTGCAATTTTAGCAGCTATGAGCTGTTTATGGTTTGCATATAGCCATAATGAAAATAGTTTATTTAATCCATAAGGCAAAAGGCCTATGAGATACATAGATAAAACTGCTGATGTGTTTATTGTATCTTGAGAAGTGAAAGAGCCTCTTTCAAACAAAAGCCAAACAATCTCTTTTGATAAAAATATACCACCAAGTGTTGAAATAGACAAAATAAAAGTTAAAAACCAAAAACTCTTTTTCATATGAAAAAGAGCTTTTTCATAATCTTTTCTTTTTATATTTTTAGAAACAGTTGGGAAAAGAGCTGTTGCAGTAGCAATTGCAAAAAGAGCTAAAGGAAGCTGAAAAACTCTATTTGCATAGTAAAGATAACTAATTGAGCCGCTAACTAAAAATGATGCAAGCCAAGTATCTAAAAATGCAGATATTTGGGCTGTTGAATTTCCTAAAATTGCAGGAAAAAAATTTTTATAAAATCTATTTAAATCATTTTTTACTATTTGACTCTTTTTTTTAAAACCTTTACACGCTAACACTAACCTTTTTAAAATATTTAATTTTTTTGCCATATAAAGATGGGATAAAAATTGTAAAAAGCCCCCAATTAAAACAGCAATACTCATAGCTAATACAATATCACTTTTTTCACTATTTTTAAAAAGTATCAAAGAAGCTATTAATGATAGATTTAAAAGAGCAGTAGAAAAAGCGGTTGTAGCAAAATGCTCTTTATATTGAAGAAGTGCAGCTAAAAAAGTAACACAAAATATAAAATCAAGATAATAAAAATTTATTGCAACATAAGGGGCAGCTTGTAAGATAAGATTTTCATCAAATCCAATTGCAATCATTTTAGTAAATATTGGAGAAAAAATAGTTACTAAAATAGAGAAAATTAAGATAATAGAAAAAAATCTTATAAAAATAGAAAAAGCAAAAAGATTTTTATGTTTTGATGAGATAAAAGAGGGTAAAAAACTTTGGGTAAATGCACCTTCAGCAAAAATTCTTCTAAATAGATTTGGAAATTTAAAAGCAACAAAGAATATATCGCTATATATGTTAGCTCCTAATATAGAAGCAGTAAGAAGGTCTCTTATAAATCCAAGTATTCTTGAAAAAAGGATTCCAAAACTATTTGTAAAAATCTTTTTAAACATTTAATGTCCAAGTTTTTTTCAAAGTTTATCAAAAAAATTTTAGAATAAATTTTAATAGTTTGTTAAAATAGATAAAAAATATTTATAGGAAAATGGTGATTTTAATAGTTGATGTTGGATATAAAAAAGATAAAGCTTGTGTAGTTGGTTTGGAGATTGAAAATTTTGAAAATGAAAAAATAAAGAATATATATAAAATAGAATGCAAAAATTTTGCAGAGTATATACCTGGTAAATTTTATAAAAGGGAGCTTCCTTGCATTATAAAATTGATAAAAGAGTATAAATTAAATCCAGATATAATTATTATTGATGGATATGTCTATCTTGATGGATTTAATCAAAAAGGATTAGGGGCTTATTTATATGATAAACTAAATAGAATAGTAAAAATTATTGGTGTTGCAAAAAACAAATATTTTTTAATTTCAAATCATTTTGAATTATATAGAGGAAAAAGTAAAAAACCTTTGTATATAACTTCTGCTGGAATTGATTTTGAAAAGGCCAAGAATATAATAAAAAATATGAAAGGGGATTTTAGAATACCAAATCTATTAAAAAGAGCAGATAAAGAATCAAAAGATTGTTTAAATTAATTATCAAATAGTTTTAATGAGTTTAAAGCTTTTTTAAATAAAATAACAAAAATTTTTTGGAGTATGTTTTGATAGTAGGTTTAATTGGAACGATAGAAAAAAAAGAGCCGACATTTTTACATATTAATGTAAATGGTGTAATTTATGAAGTATTTATCTCTATAAATTGTAGCAGTGAGATAAAAGATAAAAATGTAAAGCTTCATATTTCTCACATAGTAAGAGAAGAGAGTGAATCTTTGTATGGTTTTATAGATATTAATGAAAAAAAGATGTTTGATAGATTATTGAAAATTAATGGGGTTGGACCAAAGGTAGCCATAGCTATATGCTCAACTTTCAAACCAAATACTTTTGCAAAAATTGTAAATGAAAAAAATGTATCAATGCTGAAAAAAGTTCCTGGAATTGGACCAAAGAGTGCACAAAGAATATTAGTAGAGCTTGGAGAGTTCTCTTTAGAAGAAGGGGCTCTCTCATCTTCTCATATTGAAGCACAAATGGCTTTAGAATCACTTGGATTTAAAAAAGACCAAATTCAAAAAGTTTTACAAAAATGTGAGTCAACTGATACCGCTTCATTGGTAAAAGAGGCGCTAAAAAAGATACAAAAGATATAAGTAATTTGGTTGAGTGGTTGAGTTGTTAAATAGATGAGTGGGTGAGTTGGCTATAAAACTACTTAACTAATTTAACTATTAAACCACTCAACAACTCAACTTTTTTAACCATTTTAACTATTCTAATTTTTTTAACTAAATATTAAAGGAGTTTAATTGGTATATGCAATTATTTTTGGCGGAAGTAGCTATGAGCATGAGATTAGCATTGTAAGTGCGATTGTATTAAAAGAGAAAATTAAAGAAAAAAAGATATTTATCTTTATAGATGAAAATAGAAATTTTTATCTTATCGATGAAAAAGATATGAAAGCAAAATATTTTAGTAGTAAAAATTATAAAAATTCTCCAATTTTACATTTAAAAAAGGGTGGTTTTTATCAAAAAGCACTTTTAAAAGAGAAAAGAGTAGATTTTGATGTTGCTATAAATCTTGTTCATGGAAGAGATGGTGAAGATGGAAAATTAGCTTCACTTTTTGATTTTTTTGAAATAGATTATATTGGGCCAAGAATAGAAGCAAGTGTAATAAGTTATAACAAACATTTTACTAAAATGTATGCCGAAGAGCTTGGTATAAAAGTCATTGACTATCAAATAATTAATAAAGATAATATTGTGCCTTTAAAATTTGAATATCCGGTAATTATTAAACCTTTAAGACTTGGTAGTAGTATAGGTGTAAGTATAGTTAGAGATGATGATGAATTGAGTTATGCTTTAGATGTTGCATTTGAGTTTGATGATGAGGTAATTGTTGAGCCATTTATTGAGGGTATTAAAGAGTACAATCTTGCTGGATGTAAAGCGGGTAGTTTTATATTTTCTATTGTAGAAGAGCCAAAAAAAAGTGAATTTTTAGATTTTGAGAAAAAGTATCTTGATTTTTCAAGGTCAGAAAAAGTTGAAGCTGCAAAAATTCAAGATGATTTAGAAAAAAGATTAAAAGAGGCTTTTATAAAAATATATGATCCTATTTTTAGTGGCGCATTAATTAGATGCGATTTTTTTGTAAAAAATGGAGATATATATTTAAATGAGATAAATCCAATTCCAGGAAGTCTTGCAAATTATCTATTTGAAGATTTTAATACAGTTTTAAATAGATTATCTTCTAATTTAGTAAAAGAGAAAAAGATAAAAATAGATTATAACTATATCCATTCTATTCATGGAATGAAGAATAAATGAGCGAGGGCAAAACAAAGTTTTAGGACAACAACTGCTTGTTGTCTGTGCCCGAGCGAAAGCTATGAGTATATGCGAAGCCAAAATTCAATGAATTTTGTGTCTGAGCATACGAATAGCTGATTTACCTTGAAGAAAATCAAGTGAGTAATACGAACGAAGATTTTTGGTTGAATTAATTTATTAAGGTGAGCATGATTAGTCATTAGTCATTAGTGATTTGAAATTTACCAAAAAGAGATAAAATTGACTTTTTTAGACATAGCTGAAATTATAGGTATTGCAGCATTTGCTTTAAGTGGATTTTGGGTTGCTGTTGAAGAGAAACTGGATTTATTGGGTCTTTTTATAATCTCTTTTTTAACTGCACTTGGTGGAGGGATAATCAGAGATGTTATAGTTAACAAAATCCCATACTCATTTATAAATTTTTTACCTTCTATTGTAGTTATTTTAGTAATTTTAATTGCATTGATTTTGAAACTTCAAAAAAATATTGATTTTAAAAAAAGAAAAATTTTTATTTTTAGCGATTCGATTGGTCTTGTATCTTTTTCTGTTTCTGGGTCTTTGATAGGATTGGATGCGAAATTAAATTATTTTGGTGTAGTTCTTTTAGCATTAATAACTGCAGTTGGTGGAGGAATATTAAGAGATGTATTGTTAAATAGGGTTCCTATGATTTTAAAAGCTGAATTTTATGGCACTATAGCTATTATCATAGGAACATTTTTATATATTATGAATACTTTTTCATATTTAAATATTTTTACTTTATCTACAATTTTTATTTTGGGATTAATTCTTAGACTATTGGCATATTTTAAAAAATGGCATCTTCCAAAAATCTAAAGGTCAATTGTTTATAAAATATATTTTGTTATGATTTGAAAAGTTTAGAAAGTAATAAAAAATATAAAAAAGGCTAAAAGTGTCTTCTAAAATATATACATGGGCAATTGGAGAGATAAAAAGTGTAAGACTTTTAAAAGGACAAAACGGTAAAGAGTTTGTAGAAGTTGCATTAAATTTTATAATTCAAGATAAAGAAAATCAAGATGTATTTATGACAACTTATCTAAATTTTAATAAAAAAGAGTATGAAAAATTAAAAAATTCCATTGGTAAATATATGGCTACAGTTTTTAAAACCTACTTAAAAAGCGATGAAAAAAGTGAACTTAAAACCTTTACACATGATAAAAGTATAAATTATTTAATATTTGAGAAAAATCCGCTAGATGAAAAACTATGATATTATAATTCTTGGGGCTGGTGCTTCAGGACT
Source organism: Nitrosophilus kaiyonis (assembly GCF_027943725.1). Classification (NCBI taxonomy): domain Bacteria; kingdom Pseudomonadati; phylum Campylobacterota; class Epsilonproteobacteria; order Nautiliales; family Nitratiruptoraceae; genus Nitrosophilus; species Nitrosophilus kaiyonis. The sequence continues at coordinate 1,417,456 of NZ_AP025696.1, forward strand.
TATGTGCGCTTCTTTTTTAAAGAATAGTAATTTTGCCATTATTGAACATAATAGTGATATTGGAGAAAAAATAAAAATTTCTGGTGGTGGAAAATGTAATATTACCAATAGATATTTATCTCCAAAAAACTATCTTGGAGATAAAGATATTATAAAAAATATTTTAGACGAATTTTCAAATGAAGATCTTTTAAAATGGGTAAAAAGTAAAGGATGTAATCTTATTTTAAAAAAAGAGAGACAATATTTTTGTGAAAAATCTTCTAAAGACCTTATAAATATTTTTAAAAAAGAGATAAAAAGTAAAAATATTTTTCTAAATCATGAAATAAAAGAGGTTTTTTTAAAAAATGGAGTTTTTACAATTAAAACAGATAAAAATCTATTTAGCTCAAAGATTTTAATAGTTGCTACTGGAGGATTAAGTTATAAAAAGATTGGGGCAACTGATATAGGATTTGAGATTGCTAAAAAATTTAATCATAAGATATTGCCATTAAAACCTGCATTAGTAGGATTTACAGTTCAAAAAGAGCAGTTTTGGTTTAAAAATCTAAGTGGGATAAGTTTTAGGGCAAAAGTAAAAATAAAAGATAAAATCTTTAGTGATGATATTCTTTTTACTCACAAAGGTATCAGCGGTCCAGCAATATTAAATGCTTCATTATATTGGGATAAAGGAAATATTGAGATAGATTTTTTAAATGGAAAAAGTTTGAGAAATTATTTAAAAAATCCAAATAAAATTATTTCTACTCAGCTAAATCTACCTAAAAGATTTATTAAAGAGTTTTTAAAAAGTATTAATACAGAAGATAAAAAAGTAAAAGATTTAACTAAAGAAGATGTGAATAAATTAAATCTCCTTTTAAATTATAAATTTGCTCCTGCTGGAACTTTTGGTTTTGAAAGGGCAGAAGTTACAAAAGGCGGAGTTGATACTAATGAATTAGATAACAATCTTATGAGCAAAAAAATTAAAAATCTATTTTTTATCGGTGAAGTTGTAAATGTGACAGGCGAGTTAGGAGGGTACAATTTTCAATGGGCTTTTAGCAGTGCAGTTAAGGTTGCAAGATATTTAAATAGTAATATAAAAAAAGATTGATTTGAATTTATTATTTAAAATCAACTAAATACTTTCTTAAGAAGTGTAGTTGTTCTCTCAACAGGATTTTTTCTTATTTTTTTCTCTTCCTCTTCAATCATTTTAAATATTCCATCTAATGTTTTAGATGTTGTATATTCATAAATATCTTTTTGGCTAAATTCATCTAATTCATTTTTTTGTTTTTTGTTATTAAAAAACATATTTTTAATAGAAGAAAAAGTTTGATTTTTTGTATATGGTTTTGCATATTTATTATATATCTCTTTGATTTGATTATAATATTTTATACTTCCTACTTTATCAATGTTTTCTTTTACAATTGGATAAATTAAAGAGTATAGTTTATCTTGAGTTTTTTCTCGTAGATATAGTGTAGCCGCATTATCGCCGCCTTTTAGAATTTTTTTAGCATCTTCAATACTCATATTTTTAATAACATTAATAAAAATTTCTGCAGTTTTTGGAGTAGCTTTTTCTGCTGCTCTATTTAAAGACAATTCAAACTCATCTACATATTTTTCAAACCCAGCTTTTTTAAGATATGTGGCTACTTTTTGCAAACTATTTGGCAAAGGAATTTTTACTTTTGTATTTTTCCAAAAACCATCTGTTTTTCCTAGATTTTCAACAGCATACTCTACACCTTTTTGTAAAGCTTCTTTTAATCCTGAGGATATTTCATATTGGCTAAGATTTGAGTTTTGTATAGTGCTATTTTTTGATTCTGATGGAAAAAATTTTTTTAGTGAGTCAAAAAAACCAGCATTAAGAGTTAATAATATTGCAGAAATTAAAATAATTTTTTTCATAATTTTTCCTTTCATCTGGCAAAAAAGCCAGATGAATATTAATAATATAGATGAGCTTCAACTCTTCTATTTTGTGCTCTTCCTTCTTCAGTAGAATTATCGGCAATTGGCATAGTTTCGCCATAGCCTTTGTAAGAGAGTCTATCTTTTTCAATTCCTAATTTTATAAGTTCATCATAAACAGCTTTTGCTCTTTTTTGAGATAATTTTAGGTTATATTCAAATGAACCTTTACTATCTGTGTGGCCTTGAATCTCAGCTTTATATTTTTTATTTCTTTTTAGAAAATCAGCAAACTCTTTGATTTTCTTGAAATATTGAGGTTTTATTTTTGCACTATCAAAATCAAAATTTATTTTAAAATTAAATATTGCTGGACACCCATTTTTATCTACTTGAAACCCTTCAGGTGTATTTGGACATTTATCTTTATAATCTGGGACTCCATCATTATCACTATCTAAACAGCATCCATTTTTATCAACTTTTACTCCAGATGGCGTATTTGGACATTTATCAAGATAGTCATATACTCCGTCTCCATCACTATCAGGCGGACATCCATCAGGATCAACAATTAGACCTTCAGGTGTATCTGGGCATTTATCATCAACATCTGGTACACCATCATTATCACTATCTTTTGGAGCTTCTGTTTTAATAGGTTTAGGTTTTGGTGCTTCTTTGGTTTCATATCCAAAAGGTATTGATAATCCTGCTGAAATAGCAAAATTATTTGCACTATTTTCAAAATCTCTAATATATTTTCCTTCTATAAGAAAATTGAGATATTCAGTTATTTTAGTCTTCCAACCAATACCTACTTGTGCAATTGTTCCACTTTCAAATTCATCTATTTCATCTTTAACATCTTGATATCCTAAACCAGCAATAATATATGGAGTATAACTTTTGTTTATGTTAAATTGATAAAAAGCATTTAAAAAATATCTATTAATATCTGTATCATCTTTACTGCTTTTTTCATAATCAGCACCACTAAATCTTTGATAACCAAGTCCTGCAAGCCAATTATCGTCAATCCTATAATTTCCTCTTATACCAAACCCTTTTAATGAAGATTCTAAGTCTAAATCATTATCTGTATATTCAACATTTCCTAATGCTTCTACCTCATATTTATTTGTATCAGCATAACTTCCAACGCTTAAAAAGCTTACAAGAGCAAGTGAAACTAATATTTTCTTTTTCATGATTTCTCCTTTATTATTCAATTGTATCACAAATGTTTTTATATTTTGCAAATATTGCCAATATATTTTGTTAAAATTTTATATAAAAAACAAAAAGGTTAATTTTGGCCATAAAAGAGATAAGTTATAAAGATAAAAGATTTGTATTAAGCTATGATATATCTAATTTAAAAGAGAAAAAAAATATTATATTTTTGCATGGTTGGGGTAGCAATAAAGAGATTATGAAAAATAGTTTTGATAAATATGTAAATGATTTTAAAGCTGTATATATTGATCTTCCAGGATTTGGAAAGTCTATAAATAAAGAGATTTTAACAACAAAAGATTATGCAAATATAATAGAAATTTTTTTAAAAGAGTTAAATATAAAAAAAGATATTATAGTTGGTCACTCTTTTGGTGGAAAAGTTGCTACTCTTTTAAATCCAAATCTTTTAGTTCTTTTAAGTAGTGCCGGGATATTGGAAAAAAAGCCATTTTCAGTAAGATTTAAAATTACTATTTTCAAGATGTTAAAGCCATTTGGCGGAAAAAAAATAAGAGATTTTTTTGTTTCAAATGATGCTAAAAAGATGAGTGAAAATATGTATGAAACTTTTAAAAATGTAGTTAATGAAGATTTTAGCGAGCATTTTAGAAATTATGATAAAAAGGCTTTAGTTTTTTGGGGAAAAGATGACAAAGCAACTTCATTAGATAGTGGGAAAAAAATAGCATCTCTTATAAAGCAAAGCAAATTTTATGAATTTGAGGGCGATCATTACTTTTTTATTAATAATGCAAAAAAGATAATGGATATTATAAGGAAAGAGTATGAAAACATATAGATTTATTGTAAGTGGAAAAGTACAAGGAGTCTGGTATAGAAAGTTTACTAAAGAAACTGCTGATTCTATGGGGATTAGCGGATATGTGAGAAATTTAAAAAATGGAAATGTTGAAGTAGTTGCAACAATGAAAAAAGAGCAATTTAATGACTTTTTGTCTGCTTTAATGAAAGGTCCTCCACTTGCAATTGTTAATAATATAGATATCGAAGAATTAAATGAAAAATATGATGGCGAATTTGAAATTATTAGATAAGGTTAACAATGGTAAAAATATTTCATTTTATTGAGCATATAATATTTATTTTGTCACTTGGATACTATTTTATTTTAAATCTTCAATGGTATAACTATAAAATAGATAGAGTTTTATTACATCATCACAGACCCTCTCAGCATATTTATCTTTTCTTATTGCCATTTTTTTTATATATAGCCTTTAGAGAGCTTTTTTTACCATTTTTATTAATTTATATTCTATATTTATATTTTTGGCAGAAAAAACTGGATAAAAAGTTGGTATTTACTGCAAGAGTAAAAAGATTTTTTTTAATTTTAGTATTTTTTGCATTTTTTATAGATATTTTATGTATTGCAAAATTTAATTGTAAAATTTTTCCAACTCTACTTCCTTTGATTTTGGCTTTTATAGTTTCAAACTTAATAGAAAAATTTTTATTTACTGCATATAAAAGCGAAGCTGCTAAAAAATTAAAAGAGATAGACCCTTCTATTATCGGAGTAACAGCAAGTTATGGAAAAACAAGTATAAAAAATTTTTTATTTCAAATATTATCTCAAAAATATAATACATATGCAACTCCAAGAAGTGTAAATACATTAGGAGGAATTATAAAAGATATCAATCAAGACCTTCCTAAAAACACTCAAATATACATAGTGGAAGCAGGAGCAAGAGAGAGAGGAGATATCTATGAGATAGCTTCATTTTTAAATCCTCAATATGTAGTTATAGGAAAATTGGGACCTCAACATATTGAATATTTCAAAACTATGGAAAATATTATTGCAACAAAACTTGAGCTTTTGTCTTCAAATAGACTTAAAAAAGCATTTTTATATGATGAAATACCAGTAAAAGATAAAGAAAATTTTGTAAAGTTTGGGAAGAATATAAATAATTTAAAAAGTAGTCTTGATGGAATTAGTTTTGATTTAGAAATTGATAATAAACTCTACCATTTTGAAGCTCCTGTTCTTGGAGCATTTAATGCTATAAATATTACTGCTGCTATTATGGTTGCTTTGGAGTTTGGCTTTAGTATCGAAAATCTGCAAAAAATAGTAAAAAATTTAAAATCTGTAGAGCATAGGCTTCAAAAAATAGAGTCTAATGGTAAAATAATTATTGATGATAGTTTCAATGGAAATTTTGAGGGGATGATAAGCTCATATGAACTTGTAAAAAATTACCCAAAAAGAAAGGTAATTGTAACGCCAGGCATTGTTGAAAGTACAAAAGAGGCAAATGAAAAACTTGCAAGAAAAATTGATGAAGTTTTTGATTTAGTCATAATAACAGGAAAAATAAATAGAGAAATTTTGGATAAAAATATTAATAGAGCTAAAAAAATAGTCTTAGAAGATAAATCAAAACTACAAGAAGTTTTAGCCCAAAACACAAAGCCTGGTGATTTGATACTTTTTAGCAACGATACGCCGGCATATTTGTAAAATTTTGTTGAGTAGTTAAGTAGTTGAATAGTTGAGTTGTTTTCCACTCAACCAATTTAACCATTTTAACCAATACATATCAAATTTAAGGATTATTTTGGAAGATATTAAAAATTTTTCAGTTGAATTTTTAGCAATAACTGTTTTAGTTTTTGTAATAGTAGGGTTGCAGAAGATATTTGAATATATCTTAAAAAGGAAAAGAGGTGAATAGGATTTCTTTATTTTTTGATAATATCAATAAATTTTTTGGCTCAATTAGTGCCTTTGCAGCAATATTTTTAGCTTTTTTAGTATTTTATGATGCTTTTATGAGATATCTTTTCCATTTAGGTTCAATTGCACTTCAAGAGCTTGAGTGGCATTTTTTTGATATTACATTTCTTTTTGCTCTTGGCTATACTTTAAAACATGATAAACATGTGAGAGTTGATATATTTTATGAGAAATTTTCAAATAAAACAAAAGAGTATATCAACATTTTAGACAATCTATTTTTAATAATTCCATTTTCTTTGATTATTGCCTATTATAGTTTTGATTTTACAATGCAAAGTTTTTTACAACATGAAGCATCTGGTGATCCTGGAGGGCTTTGCTGTAGATATATAATAAAATCTGCAATTTTCATAGGTTCAATTCTTTTATTGATACAATCAATTTCAGAAATAATTAAATCATACGAAAAAGTAAAAAATCTAAAATTTATAATAATCTCTTTAATTGTTTTTTATATTTTTATATATATTTTTACATCTGATTACTATTTTGTTATAAATCCTTCAATTTTAATGTTTATAGTATCATTAATTTTTTTAATGCTTGGATTTAGAGTGGCATTTGTTTTTGGAATGGTTGCAGTTTTGTTTGCTATTATTGATTATGATCTTTCTTTAGAGATATTTAAAATGCTTCCTATGAGAATATATGGGATAATGCAAAATTTTACTTTAATGGCGGTTCCTCTTTTTATATTGATGGGGCTTATTTTAGAAAAGAGTAACCTTGCAAAAAATCTTCTTGAAAATCTTGGGGCAGCTTTTGGTGAAATAAGAGGGGGCTTAGCAGCAAGTATTGTAATAGTTGGAGCTATACTTGCTGCAGCAACAGGAATTGTTGGTGCAAGTGTTGTAATGATGAGTATTATAAGTCTTCCTATAATGCTAAAATATGGATATAGTCGCTCTTTAGCATCAGGAACAATTGCAGCTAGTGGAACACTTGGTCAAATTATACCTCCATCTATTGTTTTGATTATTTTGGGTGATGTTATGAATATAAGTGTAGGGGATTTATTTAAAGCTGCAATTGTTCCAGGACTGCTTTTAGTAGTTCTTTATCTAATTTATATATTTTCATACTCTTTTATAAAAAAAGATGCTGCGCCTCCAGTTAAAATTGAAAAAGAGATTTCAAAAAAAGATATTTTATATTCAATAATTCCTCCATTTTTACTTATTTTTGCAGTTCTTGGCTCCATCTTTGCCGGAATTGCTACACCAACTGAATCAGCAGCTATGGGTGTGATAGGTGCTCTGATTTTATCGATATTAAATAAGAGTTTTTCTTTTTCAATGCTTAGATATGTTTCTATTGAAACAGTCAAATTAACAGCAATGATTTTTATGATATTAATAGGTGCAACTGCATTTAGTCTTGTATTTAATGAGTTTGGAGGTGGCGAACTTGTCCATCAGTTTTTCTCACAAGATATTGGAAGTAAATGGGCTTTTATATTTATTGCAATGTTAGCTATATTTTTACTTGGCTTTTTTGTTGATTTTGTTGAAATCTCTTTTATTGTAGTTCCACTGTTTGTACCAATTATCAAAACATTTGGTATTGATCCTATATGGTTTGCAATTTTAATAGCTATGAATTTACAGGCAAGTTTTTTAACTCCACCTTTTGGATTTTCTCTATTTTATCTAAAAGGAGCAGCTGGAAAACTTGTAACAACAAAAGATATATACAAAGGTGTAATTCCTTTTATTATTTTGCAATTGATAGCTCTTTTAATATTGATATTTTTTCCAAATATTATAAACTTAACTTTATAAAGGATTTTGATGTATGATATTTTATATGCCCCTTGGAGAAGCGAATATATAACAAATGAAAAAATAGAGGGTTGCGTTTTTTGCCATATAAGTAAAAATCCAAATCTTGATGAAAAACATCATGTTTTATACAGAGATGAAAAATGTTTTATCGTTATGAATAAATACCCATATACTCCTGGCCATTTTATGATAATACCTCATATTCATATAGATAATCTTGAAAATTTGGATAAAGAGATATGGCTTAGAATGAATGAGCTTGCTCAAAAAGGGGTTAAACTTTTAAAAGAGAAATTTAAAGCTGAAGGTGTTAATATAGGAATGAATCTTGGAGCAGCAGCGGGCGCTGGAATTGCTGAGCATATTCATTTGCACCTTGTTCCAAGATGGCAAAGGGATACTAACTTTATCACATCTATTGCAAATACAAGAGTTTATAGTACAGATTTTGAAAAAGTTTATAAAAAATTAAAAGAGTTTTCAGGAGAATATTTTGAAGGGTAGTTTATATGAACTTCAAAAAATTTTAGATAATTTTGTTAAAGAAAGAGATTGGGAAAAGTATCATACTCCAAAAAATCTTTCAATGAGTATTGCAATAGAAGCAGCTGAATTAATGGAGCATTTTCAATGGTGTGATAAAAAGCCAGATGAATTTAGCGAAGATGAAAGAAAAGAGATTGGCGAAGAGATGGCAGATGTACTTCATTTTTTATTAAGACTCTCTTCTGTATTAGATATTGATCTTTATGAAGCCTCAATTAAAAAAATAGAAAAAAACAGAAAAAGGTTTCCTATAGAGTATGCAAAAAGTATGAAAAAAAGCGGATGTTAAAAAAGTATATTGTAAAATGACTTAAGGAGTCAAAATGGTTGAAAAATCCAATATAAATGCATTAAAACTTGCTTTTTCTTTTTTTAAAGGAAATATTGCTCTATCTTTAGCTGCAATTGCAATATTGCTTGTTATAAGCTTCTTTTCAATTTTACCTTTAATAGGTATAGTTTTTGTTTTTGCTTACTCAATTTTGAGTTTATCGATTCAGATATATTTTGGAAGAGGTATAAAAGAGGTAAAAAGTATTGAAGAAATGGAAAATTTTGCAAAAGATACAAAGATAGGTGATTTTTTAACAAAATATATCGCTGAAGCAACTGGAGCGTTTTTGGCTCTATTTTTTATATCTTTAGTTTTTATTTTTGCTTTTGCACTGTTAACTGCAATTTTTAGTGGAACCATTTCTATGGAAGAGATAAAAGGAATGAATGAACAACAGATTATTTTTTATATGATGAGTAGTTACTCTATTCCTGGAACTGTTATGTTGTTGATTGCTGGATTTTTTTTCTATATTTTTCCAGCTGTGATGGGAGAAGTGATATTATCAGAGGGATTTAATGAAGCTTTTAAAAAAGTTTTTTTATTAATCAATCCTGCTTTTTGGAAAAAAACATTTAAAAAAGACTATTTTTTACTTATTCTGTTTTGGTCAATTATAGTTTTTATTTTTGGAATTTTTATAGTTTTTCTATCTTCAACTATAATTTTGTTGCCAATCGTTTTGATACTTGCTTATATTTTGAGTCTTTATAATGCAGGTATCTATCTTTTCGCAAAAGATTTAGCAAAGGAGTGAGGTTAATCTTTTCACTCCCTCTTCTAAATGCTTTAAATCTCTTGTATATGAAAATCTTATATATTTTTTAGTTTCGTTTTTCCCAAAATCTGTACCAGGTGTAACTGCAACATGAATCTTTTCCAACAGAAATTTTGAAAACTCAAAACTGTTATTGCTATATTTTGATATATCTGCCCAGATATAAAATGCTCCATCAGGAAATTTGTTAATTGTAAAAATATTTTTTAATTCATTATATAGAAAATCTCTTCTTTTTTTAAAAGTTTCATTCACAAATTTTAAATATTCATAATCAAAAGCTTCAACTGCTGCATATTGACTTATTGTAGGCGCTGAAATGAAAATATTTTGTGCAAGCATAACAGCTTTTCTTTTTAAATTATCTGGAACGATAATCCATCCTATTCTAAATCCTGGCATACAAAAATATTTTGAAAAGCCGTTTATAATGATTGCATTTTTATTATATTTTAATGCTGTTTGAACATTTTTATCATATACTAAACCGTGATATAGCTCATCGCTTATAAGATTAATCCCATTTAATTCACAATATCTGCATAAATCTTTTAAACTGTTATCTTCATATATATTTCCTGTTGGATTTGAGGGATTTGAAATTTGAAGAGCATCAATTTTATATTTTTTTAAAATATCTTTGGTTATGCAATAGTTGCTATCTTTATCAACATTTATAAAAACTGGCTCAATTCCAAGCATATATGCAAAATTTTTATAGGAAGGGTAACCTGGATCTGCAAATCCTATTCTTTCATTTATATCTAAAAGCAAAGAGTATGCGAGCAAAAAAGCCCCACTTGTTCCAGGTGTGATTAAAATATTTTCTGGGTTTATTTTTACATCATAAACTTTTTTATAATGCAAAGCTATTTTTTCTCTTAAAATTTCCAAGCCTTCTGTTTGTGTATATGAGAAATTTTTATTTTTTATAGCTGTTTGAGCAGCTTCTATAACTTTTGGAGATGGAGAGATATCTGGTTGACCAATCTCAAAATGAATAGTATCATTAAATTTGCTTGCCTCTTTTACAATATCCATAACAATAAAAGGTGTTAGATTTTTTAATCTTTTCATAAAACTCCTTTTGTAAAATTATAACTAAAAGATAATTTTTAAAAGGATAAAAATGAGTGTTTTAATGGAAATTGCAATGTTTCCAACCGATGTTGGCGAGAGTAAAAGCAGATATGTTGCTGAGGTTTTAAAAGTTATAAAAGATAGTGGATTTGAGTATCAATTAACCCCAATGGCTACAATAATAGAGGCTGATAATATTAAAGAGCTAACAGATTTAATTCCAAAAATGTATGAAGCATTAGAGAAGATGGGAGTAGGGCGAGTTTATAGTGTAGTAAAATTTGATATAAGACCTGGAAAAAAAGATAGATTAAAACAAAAAGTTAAATCGGTTGAGAAAAGATTGAATATAGGTTAGTAAGGTGAGTATGATGAGTGTGGTGAATAGGAAGATAAGGGAGTAAAGTGATAAGGTAGTAAGGTGGTAAAAGGGGAGGGGAGTGAAGAGGTCAATTTCAAATTTTAAATTACTAATGACCAATTACTAATTACTAATGACTAATGACTATTATTCCTTTACCATATTAACAGCATACTTAACTGCATTGATATAGCTTTTAAGATTTATCTCTCTATCTTTTTTATAAGCTATATCAAATGCAGTTCCATGATCAACAGATGTTCTAATAATTGGAAGATTTAAAGATATATTGATGCTTTCTTCAAAATATAAAGCTTTTAAAGGTATAAGCCCTTGGTCATGATACATAGCTACATAGATTTTATATTTTTCTCTCATTTTTGGAATAAATGCAATATCTGGAACTATTGGACCTATAAAAACATCTCTTTTTATATTTTTATTGGCTTTTTTTATAGCTTTTTTTATTTTTTTCTCTTCATTTCCTAAAACTCCATTGTCTCCTGCATGTGGATTTAGAGCAAGTACTGGAATTTTAAGTGATGAGTTACGAGTGATGAGTGATAAGTAAAAATTTAAAAGAAAATTTTTAAGTTTTTTTGTTTTTATATTTTTAGGAACATCTTTTAATGGAATATGCTCTGTAAATAGTGCTACAAAAAGCTCTTCACATCCAAGCATCATAATTGCATCTTTTTTGAAAAAATCTCTCAAAAAATCTGTATGGCCTTTATATTTTATGCCAGCTTTTTCCCATGCTTTTTTATGAATAGGAAGAGTTACTAAAGCTTCACATATACCATTTTTTGTCATAATTGTAGCTGTTTTAAAACTCTCAAAACTAAATTTTCCACTATCTTTATCAACTTTTCCAGGTTTTATTTCAAAATCTCCTGGAATATATTCTGTTTCAAAATCTTTTGGAATCTCTATATTTAGTAATTTTGATGCTTTTTTTAGCATATTATCATTTATAAAATAGAGTGGTTTGCAAAATTTTTTAATTTTTTCATGAGCTTTTAGCGCTATTTCTATTCCTATTCCGTTGATATCTCCTATGCTTATTGCAATGGTTGGTTTTTCTTGCACAGCTTACCTTTTTATTAATTGCACCATCTCTTTTATAGCATTTTCAAGTCCAACCCAAATGCTTCTTGCGATAATGCTTTGTCCAATGTTTAGTTCAACTATACTAGAAATATCTACAATGGATTCTACATTTTGATAATTTAGACCGTGACCTGCTGCAACAAGAAGCCCAGCTTTATTTGCATATATAGCAGAATTTTCAATATCACCTATTGCCATAGATAGTTTGTCTCTTAATTCTGCTCTACTTAGCTCTAAATCTTTTATAGAGTTGTGAGTATATTTAAGATTGCTATATAGCATTGCATAAATATTTGCATATTTTCCAGTGTGAAGTTCAATCATATCAGCCTCTGTGTCAACACAGGCTGCTATTATTTCAAAATCAGGATCAATAAATAAAGATACATCAATTTCATTATCTTTTAATTTTTTAACAACATCACTAATTTTGTCAAAATATTTAATTACATCAAGACCGCCTTCAGTAGTTACTTCTTCTCTTTTTTCAGGAACTAATGTAGCTCTATGAGGTTTAAGCGAACAGATAATATCAATTATTTCATCATCTGTTGAGCACTCCATATTTACAGGCAGATGCGATAATTCAATAATCTTTTTTGCATCATCGTCATTTATATGTCTTCTATCTTCTCTTAAATGAATAGTAATCTGATCAGCTCCGGCTCTTTTGGCAATAGAGAGCGCATCAACTGGATCTGGATCATTTATACGTCTTGCTTCTCTTAAAACTGCAATATGATCTATATTGACACCAAGTTTCATTTTTGTCTCCTATCATAAAAATCTTTTTTAAATTTATCAAATCTTTTTTCAATTATAGCCTCTCTTGCCTCTTTTACTAAATTAAGATAATAGTGTAAATTATGAATAGAGGCTAATCTATAATATGTTAACTCTTTTGCTCTAAATAGATGATTTAAATATGCTCTTGTATAGTTTTTACAGGTATAACAGTTACAATTTTCATCAATTGGATTATTATCTAATTTATATTTTGCAGCTTTTATATTTATTCTTCCAAAAGAGGTAAAAATTGTGCCATTTCTTGCATTTCTTGTAGGCATAACACAATCAAACATATCTACACCTCTATCTATAGACTCAATAATATCTTCTGGTGTTCCTACTCCCATTAAATATCTTGGCTTTTCTTTTGGCATAAACTTTGTTGTAAACTCAACTGTATCATACATAGCTTGGTTTTCTTCTCCAACACTCAAACCCCCAATTGCAAATCCATCAAAATCGAGAGAGGTTAACTCTGTTGCACTTATTTTTCTATATTCAAAATCGATTCCACCTTGTATAATGGCAAAAATATTTTGATTTAAGCCTTTACCTTGATTTTGCATTTTTTTATGATAATTTATCGATTCAATTGCCCATTTTGTTGTTCTCTTAACAGATAGAGCTAATCTCTCTTTAGTTGCAGGAAGAGCTATTAAATCATCAAGAATCATCATAATATCGCTTTTTAAATTATATTGAATATCAAGAACTTTTTTTGGGGTAAAATAGTGTCTGCTTCCATCAATATGACTTTTAAACTCTATTCCATTTTCATCAGCTTTAGATATATCGCTTAAGCTAAATGCCTGAAATCCTCCGCTATCTGTTAAAAAACTTCTATTATATTTAGTAAAACCATGAAGTCCTCCAAGCTTTGCTACTATCTCATCTCCTGGTCGTAGATATAGATGGTATGTATTTGCTAGAATAATTTGAGTATTTAAAATATCAAGCATATCTATAGAATCAAGAGCTTTTACGCTTGCAGCTGTTCCTACTGGCATAAAGATAGGAGTTTTAATAGTAGAGTGTGCTGTTTTTATTGTACAAGCTCTTGCATTTTTGTCAATTGCATCAATTTTAAATTCCAAAATCAAACCTTTTTGATATAATTTCTCACTAATCTTTATAAAAAGAGGTAAACTTGAAAAATATTCTAATTCTTGCTGATGGTATTGTAGCAAAACATTTTTTAGAAAGAGTAGTCCAAAATTATGTAACTGATAATGAATATTTTGTGGTCTATTATGATGAAAAGATTTTACCTGAAATAAAGACTGAAAATTTTAGATTTTTTAAATTTGATCCAACTAGTTTTGTAAAGCTTTCATTACTTTTTGATGAAAAATTTTCCCAAGTTATGATTGTAATGGGAAATAAAATTGACACCATTGCTTCATATGAAAATATAAGAAGATTAGATTTAAATATTAGCATTGTTATATATGATAAATGGGATTTAGATATCAATGATCAAAATGTAATTTTGCTAAATGCTAATGAGATACTATCAAATAGATTGATGGACTATCTGCCAAATGTACCTATTATTGCCCAAAATGTTGGTCTTGGACTTGGTGAAATAATGGAAGTTTTAGTTCCATTTGGAAGTACCTATGTTTATAGACACATTGGATCAATTGAACAAAAAAATTGGAAAATTGCAGCTATTTATAGAAATAATAGATTGATTCTACCAGATCCAAAAATTATGATTTGGCCAAATGATCTTTTACTAATAATAGGTGAGCCAAAAGTATTAAAAAATATATATAAATCTATAAAAAGAGAGATAGGTCAATTTCCAATACCATATGGTACAAATATCTATCTATTTATCAATATGGAAACACAAAAAAATAGTGAAATTGAAAAATCTTTACACGATGCTTTATGGCTCCATAAAATCTTAAAAGATAAAAAGCTAATTATTAGAGTTATTAATCCAACTTCAGTAAAATTATTAGATAAAATTAAAAGCAAAGAGTCAAAAAGTGTAGAAATAAGAATAGATTATACTTTAAATAATGATGAAAATGTTATTCAAAGAGATATAAATAACTATAAAATTGGATTAATAACTTTATACAATACTTTATTTGAAAATAGAAAAATAAGAAAACTGCTATATAATCTAAAAATTCCTGTTTTTACATTTTCATCATCTTCTATAGAAAATCTAAAAGAATCAGCCATTTTATTAACAAAAAACAAAGATTTAGAACAAATTTCATCAACTATTTTTGATATCTCTGTACAGCTTCAATTAGATCTTGTATTATATGATGTCGATCCGGAAAGTGAGGACAAAAGCGATATAATTGAGCATTATGAAAATCTTGCTTCTATATTTTCAAAAAAGATTAAAATAGTAAAATCAAAAAATAATCCTATTAGAGAACTTTTAAAAGAGGAAAATTTACTTGAATTTCTACCTTTTAATAAAAAAATGTTAAAAAGTAATCTTTTAAGAATTTTCAGTACAGATCCAGAAGCTTTATACTTTAAACTTAAAAAGTTTCATCAGATATTTATTCCAATAGGTTAAAATGGCCTATAAAATACTTTTTTTAGGAAAAAATAAATATAATTATAAAAAATTAAGAGGTAAATATGAAGATTGATATAGAACTAGTTAAAACAGAGAATAAAAGTTATCCAATTATTATAGATAAATTACCTAAAATTCAATTTGATAATAAAGTTGCAATTATTACAAATCCAAAGGTAGCAGGATTACATCTGAATTATCTTTTAAATAATCTTGATGCAAAAGAAAAATATATAATAACTGTGCCAGATGGCGAAGAGTATAAAAATTTTGAATCTTTAAATTTTATATTAGATAGACTGTTTGATCATCAATTAGATAGAAAATCAATTTTAATAGCATTTGGTGGTGGCGTAATTGGAGATATGACAGGTTTTGCTGCTTCTATTTTTCAAAGAGGAATAGATTTTGTTCAAATTCCAACAACTCTTTTAAGTCAAGTAGATGCAAGTGTTGGCGGAAAAACAGGTATAAATAATAGATATGGGAAAAATTTAATAGGTGCTTTTCATCAGCCAAAAGCTGTATATATTGATCCATATTTTTTAAAAACTCTTCCAAAAAGAGAGTTTAGTGCCGGTGTTGCAGAAATTATAAAGATGGCTGTAACTTTTGATAAAGATTTTTTTGAATGGCTTGAAAAAAACTCATTGGATAATGAAGAAAATCTAAAGTATGCTATTAAAAAAAGTATAGAAATTAAAGCCGATGTAGTTAAAAAAGATGAAAAAGAAGCAGGTATTAGAGCAGCTTTAAATTATGGCCATACATTTGCTCATGTTATTGAAAATGAAACAGAATATAAAAGATTTTTACATGGTGAGGCTGTTTCTATTGGTATTGCCATGGCGAATGAGCTTGCAAAAAAACTTGGTCTTTTATCAGAAGATGAGTCTATTAGAATAAAAAATTTATTAAAAAAATATAATCTTCCAGTTGAATATAAAATAAAAAATATTGATAATTTTTATGAACAGTTTTATCTTGATAAAAAGAGTCAAAATAGAAAAATTAAATTTGTTTTACCTAATCATATAGGGAATTTCGTATTTAAAAGTGATATTGATGAAGGATTGATAAAAGAGGTATTAAAAATTTTTACATAGGTAAAAGAATGAAAAAATTAATATATTTTATTTTTGGAATTTTATTTTTAAATATTTATTTATATGCTCAAAATCCAATTGTTGAAAAAAATGATGAGAATATATCAAAAATTGAAAAATTAAGAGTAATTGAAAATAGATTAAAAAATATTAATGAAGAGTTAAGTAAAGATATTTGGACTAGAAAATATTCAAACTATATAACCTATCACAAACTTAAAAAAGAGCTTGAAAAAATCAATAAAAAGATAAAACTTTATAAGAGATATAAAAAAGATATATCAGAATTAGAAGAACAGAAAAAAGTTATTCAAAATCAGTTAGAGCTTTTAAAAGAGTACAAAGAGTCGCCTTTTGTTGAACTTTTAAAGCCCTCTACTATTCCAGAACCACCAGCTGTCAAAAATCCAATTGCAATAATAGGTGCCTTTTCATATATAAAACAGATTAATTCAAAGAAAAATTATTATAAAACAAAATTGGAAGAAATCAAACATACTTTAGAACTGTTGAAAGAGAAAAAAGAGTTATTAGTTGAAAAATATAAAATTGTAAAGACAGATGATTTATTAAAAACTATTAAAACACTTACTTCAGAAATTGATGATTTTGAATCAGCAGTAAAAACTGCAACTCAAACTATTAATGTTTATGAAAAAAGAGTTGAAGAGGTTGTTTTTAAAGTTACAGAAGATATAAAACAACAAAGTGAAAAAGCTGCAAGAATAGCTGCCATAATTTTGGCACTATTAATTTTTAGTTTTATATTGAAATGGATTATTAAAAGATATATAAAAGATAGCGAAAGATTTTATATGGCTAATAAAGCCATAAATTTTACTTTTGCAACAATTGTAATTTTAATCCTTCTTTTTGCATATATAGAAAATGTTTCATATATTGTAACAATTCTTGGTTTTGCATCAGCTGGTATAGCTATTGCTATGAAAGATATGTTTATGAGTCTTTTAGGATGGATGGTTATTGTTTTTGGAGGTTCAATTCATGTTGGTGATAGAATAAGAGTAAAAAGAGAAGGACAAGTTTATGTAGGAGATGTAGTTGACATATCTTTGCTTAAAATGACAATACTTGAAGATGTAACTTTAACAAGTTACAGAGAAAATATAAGAAGTGGAAGAATGATATTTGTTCCAAATAACTATATTTTTACAGATTTAATAGCAAACTATACACATTCAGGATTAAAAACTGTTTGGGATAATGTAAATTTTTATATTACTTTTGATTCAAATCACAAAAAAGCCGCCCATATTGCAAAAGAGACAGCAAGAAAATATGCTAAAGGATATATTGAGATAACAAGAAAGCAACTAAACAGACTTAGAAGCTCATTTCATCTAAAAAATGTTAATGTTGATGTAAGAGTTTATACTTTTGCAGAAGGGTATGGATATTGTATTAGTGTTTGGTTTATGACTAACTCTTATGCCACATTGACTCTAAGAAGTACAATATCTACAGAAATTATAGATAGTTTTCTAAAAGAGAGTGATATTAAAATAGCTTATCCAACTCAAACAGTAAACTTGACAAAGTTTAATAAATTCAATATAAATACTCCAAATATAAATGAGTTGGAGGTATAGCTATTGAGAAGAGTTTTTTTTAAAACTTTTGGTTGTAGGACCAATCAATTTGATACGCAAGTAATGATTTCTAAATTAAAAAATTATGAAATAGTAGAAAATGAAAAAGATGCTGATATTGTAGTTGTAAATTCTTGTACAGTTACAAATTCAGCAGATAGTGGTGTTAGAAATTATGTAAATAAAATTCAAAGAGAAACAAAAGCAAAAATATATTTTACAGGTTGCGGTGCATTTACAAAAGGAGAAGAACTTTTTAAAGAGAAAAAAGTTGCTGGAGTATTTGGACATTCCGAAAAGGAAAAAATTGAAAAATTAATAAAAAAAGATAATTTTTTTGAACTTGGTGATTTAAATCATATTGATAAAACTGTAGTTGAACAGTTTATTGGAAAAAGCAGAGCATTTATAAAAATTCAAGAGGGTTGCGATTTTAGATGTAGCTACTGCATAATTCCATATGTTAGAGGTAATGCAAGAAGCCATCCAGAGGATTTAATATTAAAACAGATAGAAAAACTAGCCTTTAATGGTTTTGGTGAATTTATTCTTACTGGAACAAATGTTGGAAGTTATGGAAAAGATATAGGTAGCTCCTTAGCAAAATTATTAAAAAAAATATCACTAATTAGAGGAGTTAGAAGAGTTAGAATAGGTTCAATTGAGCCTATACAGATTGATGATGAGTTTAAAGAGATATTAAATGAGCCATGGATGGCAAAACATCTTCATATTGCATTACAATATACGCAAAATGATATGCTAAAAATTATGAATAGAAGAAATAGTGTAGAGGAAGATTTAGAACTTTTTGAATATATTTCACAAAAAGGTTATGCAATAGGAACAGATTTTATAGTCGGTCATCCTGGAGAAAATGAAAAAATTTTTCAAGAAGCAGTTGATAATATTAAAAAATTTCCTTTAACACATATACATCTTTTTACATATAGTAAAAGAGATGGTACTCCTGCAGCCAATATGAAAGAGAGTGTAAGAGGAGATGTTGCTAAAAAAAGGCAAAAGATTATAAAAGAGATAATTGATGAAAAAAATTTTGAGTTTAGAAAGAGAAAAAATAGTTTGCAAGTTTTAGTTGAATCATATAAAGATGGATATTTTTATGGATTGGATCAATATTTTAATAGAATAAAAATAAAAAGTGACAAAGATTTAAAAGGAAACTGGATAGAGATTAATGAATATGAAGCAAGAAAAGAGGGCAACTTTGCAAATTTCTAAAAAGAGTAAAATTATAGCAACTGTTTCTGCTATATTAATCATATCTATTTTGATTTTTGCTTCTATTAGAGATAGAGCGCAGTTAATTGATTATAGTACATATGAAACGTTGCTAAAAAATGATCTCATTGATAGTGCAAAGATTGATAAAGAGTATATCTATATTTTGAGTGCAGGAAAAAAATATAAAATTCCAAAAGAGACAATTAATCTTAGTGAACTTTATAAAAAAACTACTGTTACAGTAAAAGAGGATTATTCATATCTATATGATATTATACTTTTAATTATAGTTGCTGGATTTTTTGGATATCTTATTTTTTATACAAAAAAATCAAAAGAACAAACAACAATAAAACATCAAATAAATATTGCTCAGCCAGAAATTGATGAATTTTCTACAAAAATAAAACCAATAATCAGTGATGTAAGATTTAAAGATGTTGCTGGAATCGAAGATGTTAAAGAAGAGCTAGAAGAGATAATCGAGTTTTTAAAAAATCCAAAAAAATTTATTGATTTTGGTGTTAGACTTCCAAAAGGTGTTTTATTAGTTGGACCCCCAGGGGTTGGTAAAACTTTAATTGCAAAAGCTGTAGCAGGAGAGGCTGGAGTTCCATTTTTTTATCAAAGTGGTAGTGCTTTTGTTCAGATATATGTGGGAATGGGGGCAAAAAGAGTTAGAGAGCTTTTTGCAAAAGCAAAACAGATGGCGCCATCTATAATATTTATAGATGAGATTGATGCTGTTGGAAAAGCAAGAGGCGGAATGAGAAATGATGAAAGAGAAGCAACTCTCAATCAGCTTCTTACAGAAATGGATGGATTTGAAGATTCAAGTGGTGTTATAGTTATGGCTGCAACAAATAAGATAGAGATGCTTGATGAGGCACTTTTAAGGCCTGGAAGGTTTGATAGAAGAATTTTTGTATCTTTACCTAATGCTAAAGAGAGAAAAGAGATTTTAAAGGTTTATTTAAAAAAGGTTCCACATTTTGTTGATTTAGAAAAACTATCAAAAATGACAGTTGGATTTAGCGGGGCTGCACTTTCAAGTCTAGTTAATGAAGCTGCTTTGCATGCACTTAGAAAAGGTAAAAAAATTGTTGAGTTAAAGGATTTTGAAGAGGTAAGAGATAAAGTTTTATATGGCAAAAAAAGGGTTCTTGCATATAGTGAAAATGAAAAAGAGGTACAAGCAACATATCAAGCAGCTAAAACACTTTGTGCATATTGGTATGAGATAGATTTTGAAAAAGTAAATATTCTTGGTGGTGGTTTTAAAGATATTGATAAAGAGATAGTGTCAAAGCATGAATATCTTGCTAAGATAAAGCTTTATCTTTCAGGTTATGCTGCAATGGAGCTTTTTTATAATGAAGAGTTTTCAAATTGTGCATTTGATTTAAGCAAGGCAAAACAGATAGCTGAAGAGATGGTTGTAAAATATGCTATGGGAGAAAAAATAGTTGGTGATATTGGCGATGTATCAATAATTTTAGACTCTTCTTTAAAAGAGGTAAAAGAGTTTTTATCTAAACAAAAAAATAAAATAGAAAAAATTAGAGATTTTTTAATAGAAAATGAGTCAATTGCTTATGAAGAGGTCAAAAATATAGTAAATGAAGTATTTTAGTGGTTTTGGTTTTAAAGATGAGATTGAAATATTTTCCTTTTTAAAAAAAAGCGAATTTTTAGTTGCTGGATTTAGTTATGGTGCAATAAGAGCTTTTGAATATGTTTATAAAGAAAATTCAAGAGTTGATAAGCTTATTTTAATATCTCCAGCTTTTTTTCAAGATAGAGATGAAAAATTTAAAAAGCTACAACTAATTTTTTTTAAAAAAGATCCTAAAAAATATTTTGAAAATTTTTATGAAAATGTAATATTTCCTTCAAACATATATATTGAAAAATATAAAAAAGATGATAGTTTTGAAAACTTAAAAGAACTTTTATATTATAAATGGAATCAAGATAAATTAAATGAGCTTATAAAAAGAGGAATAAAAATAGAAGTTTATCTTGGTGAGAAAGATAAAATAATAAATTCAAATTTAGCATATGATTTTTTTAAAAGTTTTGCAACTGTATACTTTATAAAAAATGTTGGACATCTGTTGGTTTAGATACGAGAGTGGCTATTGGTATATTGGTTATTAGTTATTGGTAAAAAGTTAGATATCTAATATACCAATACACCAATAACCAATATACTAATTCACAAAAAGGATATGGATGGATAAAATTAAAATAGGTGTAGTTACTGCAAGTGATAGAGCAAGTGCTGGTATATATGAAGATATAAGCGGAAAAGCCATAATGGATACTATGAAAGATTATTTAAAAAATGAGTTTGAAATATTTTATAGATGTATTCCAGATGAGCAAAAAGAGATTGAAAATGCTTTAATTGAGTTATGTGATAAAGAAAATTGTGCTTTAGTTGTAACAACTGGAGGAACAGGGCCTGCAAAAAGAGATGTAACTCCAGAGGCAACTGAGGCCGTTTGTGAGAAAATTTTGCCAGGATTTGGTGAACTTATGAGACAAGTTAGTTTAAAATATGTACCAACAGCAATTTTATCAAGACAGACTGCAGGTATTAGAGGAAATTCTTTGATTATAAATCTGCCTGGAAAGCCAAAATCTATAAGAGAGTGTTTAGATGCAGTTTTTCCAGCTGTTCCATATTGTATAGATTTAATTGGTGGACCTTATATTGAAACAAATGAAGAGGTTATAAAGGCTTTTAGACCAAAAAATAAATAGAGTTATTGGTATATTGGTTATTGGTGTATTAGTAATTTAGAATAAACAAAAGATATAAATAAAGAGAAAAAAATGGATAAAAAGTTTGAAAATTGTGTAAAAGAGTATATAAAAGAGTTAGAAAATGAGTTTATGAAGATTTTAGAAAATCCTAAAATGGATAAAAAAGCAAAAAATTTAGCTACTAAACCTCTTGTAACCAAGAAAAAGATTTTATTAAATACTCTTGATGCATTAAAATTGGTAGAAAGAGAGAGTCAAAAATGAAAAAAGTCCATTTAAAACATATACCAATGTATATATTAATTGCTTTTTTAGTAGCTTCAATTTTATTTGTTTTCTTATCCCCTGTATTTATTATAAATAAAATCCAAGAGGATAGTAAAAAACCAAAGGACCAAAGAGAGTATATTTATAAAAAATAGTGAATAATCTTAATTTATGATTTATATACTCTCCTGTTTTCTAGATATTTAATCATTTTGGACAGTTTTGCTATAAATATTTTCAAGCTCATTATATAATGAATTAAAATCTATATCTTCATTTTTATATAAAATCTCTTGCATAATAACATTATCTTCTTTATTATTCCAGATTTTTTTATAATTTCCCTCTTTATAGCCATGGTCTTGTCTAAATTTATTTAAAACATTTTTCCCAATATAAAGTTTATATAAATCATCAAAGTTTAAACCAACACTATCACAAGCTTTAAAAAATGTTTCAAGCAGGCTTTCTTGATATGGCTCGCTATCATTTTTAATTAAAGCGAGAGCCATCAATTCTTCAAAAATATCAAGATATTCATTAATTTTTTTATTATCTTCAAATTCCCATTTTTTTGGAATATGAATATCAGATTTTGAATCTTTTAGATTATCTATCAAATTTGTCAATTCTAAAGGGGAGTGAAATTTTAAAAGATAACTCATAATAAAATGCCAAATATCCACAAGTTCAATTTTTATATTTTCAATATCCAAATCTGCTTCAATATTTTTCCAATGTTTCCAAGGAAAAGAGTCAATTAACTCTGCGCTTTCCATATAAATACATCTTTTCCAGTTAATAATTTTTCCGTTTTTAGTTATATCTTCTCTCCAATTTGGACCATTTGTATCACTGTTTAATTCATTTTGCAATTGAAGCATTTCTAATATTTTTTCTTTCACACCATTCCTTTTTTAATTTTTTGAAATTATAACCAAAAAAGAATGTAAAAATTCAAAAATTAATATATAATAAATTATAGACGATAAATAAAGAAGGCTATAATGATTATAGAGGCAAGTGCAAAATATTATAATAATCCTATAGTTGAAGCCGCAAATATGTTTTTGGTTCTTGATGAAAATAGAATTATAAAATATGCAAATAGACATTTTTGTAGGCTTACTGGATATAGTGAAGATGATTTGATTAAAAAAAGCATATATAGGATTTTCCATCACGATTTTCCAGATAAAATTGATAATGAAATATGGCAAAAAGTCAATAATAAAAAAATGTGGCTTGGTGAGCTTCAAATTGTTTCCAAAAATCAAAAAAAACTTTGGGTTTTTTCAAGAATTCTACCTATTATCGATGAAAAGAAAGGGAAAATTGTAGAATATGTTGTTTTAAGCAATAATATAACTAAATTAAAAGAAACTGAGTTAGAATTGATTAAGGCAAGAGAT
Organism: Nitrosophilus kaiyonis; assembly: GCF_027943725.1. Classification (NCBI taxonomy): domain Bacteria; kingdom Pseudomonadati; phylum Campylobacterota; class Epsilonproteobacteria; order Nautiliales; family Nitratiruptoraceae; genus Nitrosophilus; species Nitrosophilus kaiyonis. Next base: position 1,441,142 of record NZ_AP025696.1, read on the forward strand.
AAAGCCGAGAGAGAAAAACTAAAAGCTATAAAAGCAAATAGGTCAAAATCTTTATTTTTTGCATCAATGACACATGATTTAAGAACTCCATTAAATGCGATTTTAGGATATTCTGATATATTGCTTGCAAAAAATGATCTTGATGAAGAGGAAAAGGAGATATTAAATACTATTAAATTTTCTGCAGAATCACTTAGAGATTTAGTAACAGATATTTTGGATTATTCTCAATTAGAAGCTGGTAAATTATATATAAGCAAAATTGAGTTTGATATAAATGATACAATAGACAAAATTTTTAAAACAATGGAAAGTCTTGCAAGTACAAAAAATATTGAACTTATTTTAGATAAAGATGAATTTACAGAGGATATAATAGGAGACCCTGGACGTCTGAGGCAAGCTTTAATAAATCTTTTAGGAAATGCTATAAAATTTACACAAAATGGATATGTAAAGTTAAAAGTGAAAAAAAATTTTGAAGATGATGAAAATATTGAGATATATTTTGAAGTTGAAGATACAGGCATAGGGATAGATAAAGATAAAATAGAAACTATTTTTAAAGAGTTTAGTCAAGAAGATGAGAAAGTATATGAAAAATGTGGAGGGACTGGTTTAGGGCTTTTTGTAACAAAAAAAATTATTGAACTTCATGGTGGCAAAATCGATGTAGAAAGCGAAAAGGGAAAAGGAAGTAGATTTTTCTTTACTATTAAATTTAGAAAATCAAAAAATATACCATTTACTCCTAAAAAAGATGTCTCTGGCAACTTAATTAGCAAATATACTATTCTTTCCGTAGATAGCTGCGATATTAATCAGGCATTAATTGCTATAATATTAAAAGAGTATAAGCTTAGATTTGCAAAAAGTGCTGAAGAAGCTTTAAAGATATTAAGAAACGAAAAAATTGATCTTATTTTAACTGATGTAAAACTACCTTTGATGAATGGTGTAGAATTTATACAAAAATTAAAAGAAGATTATAAAGATACACCAGTTTTTGTATTAACAGGATATTTTTATTCACCTATGCAAAAAGCAAAAGAGGCATATCTTAGGCTGGGATTTGATGAGTATGTTCCCAAACCTATAAGAGTTACTGAATTTAAAAAATTAATAAAAAAATATTTAAAAGAGTGAACTCTTATTGAAAAATCAAACTATAAAATAAAAAAGTTAAAACTTTTTTATTATTAAAAATCTATTGCTACTCTATAGTTAGGATCATCTTCTTCCCATGTGCAGTAAGGGCCTGCCTCTTTAAGAAGCTGCTTGCATTCTGGACTTAAATGTCTTAAAACTATTGATTTTCCAGCTTCTTTATATTTTTTTGTGATTTTATCAATAGCTTCTACACCACTTTGATCCATAACACGAGCATTTTTGAAATCTACCACCACTTCAAATGGATCATTTTTGGGATCAAATTTTTCTAAAAATGAGTGTACAGATCCAAAAAAGAGAGGTCCTTCTAGTTCATATATTTTACGTTCACCTTCCATATGTACTTTTGTATATATTTTTGCATGTTTCCAAGCAAAAACTAGAGCAGAAATTATTACTCCGGCAATTACTGCTATCGCTAAATCAGCAAAAATAGTTATAATAGTAACGGTTACCATCACAAAAAGATCATCTTTAGGCATTCTTTTAAAATGACCAAGACTACTCCAACTAAAAGTTGCAATTGCAACAACAAACATTATTCCTACTAATGCTGCAAGAGGTATCAAAGCGATATATTTACTAAGTGCAACGACAAAAAGAATAAGCAAAATTGCCGCAGTCAAAGATGATAGTCTACCTTTACCACCGCTTGTGAAGTTGATCATAGATTGTCCAATCATAGCACAGCCTGGCATTGCACCAAAAAATCCACAAGTCATATTTCCAATCCCTTGTGCAACACACTCTTGATTACCGCTTCCTCTCTCACCACTCATCTCATCTAAAACGGAGAGTGTTAAAAGTGATTCAATCAATCCTACAAGAGCTATAATGATAGAATAGGGTAAAATGGTTTTAAGTATATCAAAGTTTAAAGGCACAGTTGGAATATGAAAGCTTGGAAATGATCCGCTTATGTCTGCTAAATCTTTAATCTGTTTTGTATCGATATGAAATAGAAGAACTAGTGCAGTAATGGCGATAAGTGCTCCTAAACTTGCAGGTATCGCTTTTGTAAATCTTGGAAGAAAATAGATAATTGCCATAGTTAGTACGACCAAAAAGATTGTCATCAAATTGCTATCTTTAATCAAAGGTATCTGACTTGTTGCAATTACAATAGCAAGGCCATTTACAAAGCCATAAATTGCAGGTTGTGGGACGAGGCGTATAAATTTCCCAAGACGAAAAAGACCAATAAGAATCTGTATAATACCAGCAAGTACTGCCGCCCAAAATATATATTCTACGCCATGTTTTAAAACAAGATCAACTAATACTATTGCAACTGCCCCGGTAGCACCACTAATCATTCCAGGTTTTCCACCAATGAGAGCAGTTATAAGTCCTAAGATAAAAGCAGTATAGAGTCCAACTTGAGGGCTAAGACCAGCTATAAGAGAGAATGCAATCGCTTCAGGAATGAGAGCAACTGCTACAACAGTGCCACTTAAAATATCATTTATTGGATTTGTTGTAAAATTATAGCGTTTTTTTAACGACATTAATACCTTTCATGATTTATAATTGTATAAATTTATTTGTATGAGGGATAAGAGATTAGCGAGTGAGTCTCGCTAATTCCTCTTCAATTTTAGTAAGTTTTTCTTGAGCTTCATGGAGAGCTTTTTTGTTTTGCTCAACTACATGTGCAGGAGCATTTTTAACAAAGTTTTCATTTGAGAGCATTTTATTAAGCTTTTCAATCTCTTTATTGATTTTCTCTTTTTGTTTTGTGAGACGATTGATAATTGGAGAAAGATCGATTCCTTCTAAAGGTATAAAAACTTCTACATATTCTCCAATATCAGCAACCGCATTTTCAACCGGTTTATTTACAAACTCTACTGTTTCGACTTTTGCAAGTTTAGTGATATAAGCCTTGTCTGATTCTTGCAAATCAGCTTTAATCAAAACTTTTGGAATATTTTTGTTTGCCATATCAATAAGAGCTTTTGCGCGGCGGATAGTAACAATTGTATCGATAATTTTGGCAAATTTAGCTTCAATTTCTTTATCTTGTTCTTTAGCTTGTGGATATTCCATTATCATAATCGATTCATTTGATTCAAGATCACTGCCACTTAGCATTTGATAGATATATTCACTAATAAACGGCATAAATGGATGAAGAAGCTTCATTGCTTCTTTATATATGGCTCCGAGTTCACCTACTGAGCTTTTATCCGCTTTGCTAAGCTCAATACCCCAATCGCAAAACTCGCCCCATAAAAATCTATAAAGTGTTGTTGCCGCATCATTAAATCTATAATTGTCTAGATATTCTCTTGTCTCTTTTATTGCTTGATTTAATCTACTTGCAAAATATTTTCCTAAATCTGTTTTTATTTCTTTTTTTTCTAAATCATCAAACTTATCTTGATTCATAAGTAAAAATCTTGCAGCGTTATATAGCTTATTGGTAAAGTTTCTTGAGAGTTCAAGTTTTTCTTGAGATAATCTTATATCTCTTCCTTGAACTGCTAAAATTGCTAAAGTAAATCTTAATGCATCTGTTGAATATTTTTCCACCATTTCGATAGGGTCAATTACATTTCCCCTTGATTTGCTCATTTTTTGACCATGTTCATCTCTAACAAGAGCATGGAGATATATATCTTTAAATGGGATCTCTTTCATAAAATGTTCACCCATCATAATCATTCTTGCAACCCAAAAGAATAAAATATCAAATCCAGTAATTAAAAGATCATTTGGATAAAACTCTTTTAGGTCATTTTCATACCATTTTTCTCCTTTTCCCCAATCTCCATTTCCCCATCCAAGTGTTGAAAAAGGCCAAAGAGCTGAGCTAAACCAAGTATCGAGCACATCTGGGTCTTGATAAATATTGTTTGAGCCACATTTTGGACAATTTTTTTCATGCTCACTTTTGCTTGCCCATTCATTTCCACAATCTTTACAATACCATACAGGTATTCTATGTCCCCACCAAAGCTGTCTTGAGATACACCAGTCTCTTAGCTCTTTCATCCAGGCATTAAAACTGTTTATCCAATGGCTTGGATAAAATTTTGCTTTGCCTTCATTAACTTTTTCTACTGCAGGTTTAGCAATATCGGCTTTTACAAACCACTGTTTTGATATATAAGGTTCTACAACATTTCCACATCTATAGCAATGGCCAACTTGATGTTTATAATCTTCAATTTTTTCAATAAAGCCTTCTTCTTTTAATTTTTGAACTATTTTTTCTCTTGCTTCTAATCTCTCAAGCCCTTTAAATTCACCTGCATTTTCATTTAAAATGCCTTTTTCATCAAAAACTTTTATAAATTCAAGATTATGTCTTTTACCAACTTCATAATCATTTGGATCATGTGCAGGTGTAACTTTAACGGCTCCGGTACCAAACTCCATATCAACATAATCATCAGCAATAATAGGAATTTCTCTATTAATGAGAGGAAGTCTTACTTTTTTACCTATTAAATCTTTATATCTTTCATCATTTGGATTTACCATTACAGCTGTATCACCAAAAAATGTCTCAGGTCTTGTTGTTGCAACAACAATGTATCTATCTTCTCCAACAATAGGATATCTAATGAAATACAGTTTTCCTTCTTCTTCTTTATACTCAACTTCAATATCGCTTAGTGCACCATCATGGGTACACCAATTAACCATATAGTTACCTCTAACTATGAAGCCTTCATTATATAAAGTAACAAATGCCTCTTTTACTGCATTTTTTAATCCTTCATCCATAGTAAAACGTTCTCTGCTCCAAGCAGGACTTACACCTAAAATTTTTAACTGTTCTACTATGGCATTACCATATTTTTCTTTCCATTTCCAAACTTTTTCTAAAAATTTTTCTCTTCCTATCTCCTCTTTTGTAACTCCCTCTTTTAGTAACTCTTTTTCTACAACATTTTGTGTTGCAATTCCAGCATGATCTGTTCCTGGCTGCCATAAAGTTTTATATCCATCCATTCTTTTATATCTAACTATTATATCTTGAAGAGTAAATGTTAAAGCATGTCCAATATGAAGGCGACCAGTAACATTTGGCGGAGGCATCATAATACAAAAATTTTTATTCTTTTTTTGTATGTTTTTATTACCATCTACTTCAAAATAGCCTCTATTTTCCCAAATTTTATAAAATTTTTTCTCTATCTCTTTTGGATTATATTTTGTTTCATTTCCCATAAAAATTTTTACCTCTACTTTAAAATTTTTAGCGCAATTATAGCAAATATATGTACAATTAGCTCTTAATTTTGGAATATTAGAATTAAGTGTTAAGTATATAGTGGATTAGTGGAATAGGGGTAAGGAGATTAGGTAGGTGGTTGAGTGGTTTTATTCTATTACTATTCAACGATTTTAACCTTTTTAACCACTCAACCAAATTTTCAATTCCTAATTCCCAATACACCCAAATACCAATCACTAATTCCAATTCCTAATGTCCAATGTCATTAATTTAAAAGGAGATAAATGCCTATTTCAAGGCTAAATGAAGAACAGTTTAAAGCAGCAACAGCACCTTTTGGTTATAACCTTGTTATAGCAAGTGCTGGAACTGGTAAAACTTCTACAATAGTGGGCAGAATTGGGTATCTTCTTGATAAAAATATTTTACCTGAGAATATTTTACTTCTTACTTTTACAAATAAAGCTGCAGCCGAAATGATAGGTAGAGTTGCAAAATTTTTTGGTAATGAAAAGGCCAAAAAAATCGAATCTGGAACATTTCATGCTGTATGTTATAGATGGCTTAAAAATATTGATGAAAATATTGTTTTAAAACAGCCAAAAGAGTTAAAAACCCTATTTAGAAGTATTTATGAAAAAAGAAATTTTATAAATTTTGAAGAAAAGCCATATAAAAGTTCATATCTTTATGATTTATATTCACTTTATCAAAATAGTGTAAGTAGTTTAAGTTTTGGAGAGTGGATAGCTAAAAAAAATGAACTACATATTAGTTTTATTGATATCTATAATGATATAGTAGATGAATTTGAGGTAACAAAAGAGAAATATGGTTTTGTTAGTTTTAATGATCTTTTAATATTTGCAAAAAAAAGAGCCAATAAAATAAAAGAGTTTGATGAAATTTTAATTGATGAGTATCAAGATACCAATAATCTTCAATCTTCATTAATTGATTCTTTAAAATCAAAATCTCTATTTTGTGTTGGAGATTATGATCAAAGTATTTATGCTTTTAATGGTGCAAATATAAATATTATTGCAAATTTTAAAAAAAGATATAAAGATGCAAGAGTTTTCAATCTTTCAAAAAATTATAGATCTACAAAATATATACTTAATTTGGCAAATAAAGTAATATTAAATAATGAAAGAATTTATCCTAAAAAACTTGAAGTTGTTAGAAAAGATGAATATGAAAAACCAAAACTTTTAATATATGATGAGTTAATGGAACAGTATAAAGATATTGCTAAAAGAATTAAAAATTCAACTACCAAATATGAAGAGATAGCAGTAATTTTTAGAAATAATTCTAGTGCAGATGGAATTGAAGCAAGTTTAAGAGAGTTTGGGATAAATTGTAAAAGAAGAGGAAGTATTAGTTTTTTTGATGCAAAAGAGATAAAAATTGTTTTTGAAATGATATCTTTACTTATAAATCCAAAAGATGTAATGAGTTTTATCCATATATTTGAATATGCAAAAGGAGTAGGGCCTTCAATTGCAAAAGAGATATATGATGGTTTAGAAAAATTAGGTGAAAGAGATCCAATAAAAGGACTTTTAGATCCTATTGAGATAAAAAATCCGTTCGAGAGAAAAATCAAAAATCATCAGTTAGGCCTTTTTGATGATTTTCTTTTACTGGGAAGTAAAAGTAGATTTAAAGATCTAAATTTTGAAGAAAATTTTTATAAAAGTTCTATTTTAACACATCCTAAACTAAGTGTTGATGGTGCTAAATTTTTATACGATTTATATAAGCTTTATAAAGATTTAAAAAAATTCAAGCAACCATTAAGTATTGTTTCAAAAATAGTAGATTCAGATCTTTATATAGAGATAAGAGATGTTATTGCTAAAAAAAGAGCAACATTAAAAGATGGCACAATTGATAAAAATCTTTATGATGAGCAGATAAATAAAATTTTTAGAAAAACTCTCCTTTTGAAAGAGTTGGCAAAACCATATAAAGATATAGAGAGATTTTATAATGCTATGATATTAGGAAGTAATGAAATAAGTGAAGGGGTAGGGGTTAATTTACTTACAGTTCATGCAAGTAAAGGTTTGGAATTTGATGATGTTTATATTGTAGATTTAGCTGATGGAAGATTTCCAAATAGAAAACTTATTAGTAAGACTGGAAGCTTAGAAGAGGAAAGAAGGCTTTTTTATGTTGCAGCAACAAGAGCGAAAAATAGACTTTTTTTATCTTATGCCAAGTATGATAGAGTAAAAAAAATGGAGTTTAAACCATCTCCATTTCTTTTTGAAGCAGGTCTTATTTAATGACCTTTAACTGCTTTTGCCATATCCCACATTGGTAGGAATATACCAAGAGCTAATAATAGAACTAATGCTGCAATGATTGTCAGTAAAATAGGTTCTAAATATGATGACATATTATCTAAAATATAGTTAAATTTCATTCTATAATAGTCTGATACTTTTCTCATCATTGCATCAAGTTGACCACTTGATTCACCAGCACCAATCATTTGAATAATCATATTTTCAAATAATTCTGTCTCTTTAAATGAATCAGTCAAAGAGACACCTCTTTCAACATAAACTTTAACAGTTTCGAGTTTTTCTTTTATGAAGCTATTGTCAACCATAGCTACAGCACTATCTAATGCTTCAGCGACTGGTATACCAGCAGCAACAAGTTCTGTAAACACAAGTGTAAATCTACTTAATGTAGCATAATATATAATATCTTTTATCAAGTAGACTTTTAAGAGATATTTATCTATATTATATTTTATAGATTCATTGTTTCTATAAAGATAAATAATAACAAAGACTATAATAATTAAGCCAACTAATATTTGAATACCATATGTAGAAAAAGCATGTTCAAGCCATAATAAAATTCTAGTAGGCAATGGTAATTCTGCATGAAATCTTTCAAATATAGCTTTGAATTTTGGAACAACAAACATAATTAAAACGACAAAAGCTATTGCCATTGCTGTTAGTGTAATAAGTGGATATCTTATAGCTTTTTTAAATTTTAAAATATTTTCTCTAATCTCTTCAAGAATATTTGCTAAAGTAAAAAGAGCTTCAGGCATATTACCTGTTTGTTCACCAAGTTTTATCATAGTAACTGTAAGGGAGCCAAGCTGATATCTAAAATTTTCCACTGATTCAGATAAACTTAGACCAGAATTTATATCTTCAGCTATTTGATGCAAAATTTCTTGCAGAGTTTTATCAACTGTTGAATTTGCTATCTCTTTTAAAGCATCATATATTGGAATACCTGCATTTGTCATAACAGCAAGTTGTCTAACAGACGCTATTAAGCTATCTGGTTTTACTTTTTTTTGCTTAAAATAGGAAAGAATTTTATTTTGAATATCTTTTAATCTTTCTTCAAGAGGTGGAGTAGTTTCTTGAACTCTTATAATCACTCCACCTTTTTTAAGCTTTGCTAAATGTAAAGCTTCTTCCCTATTTTCTGCTTTTACTATAATTGACTCTTTTCTACCTTTAAGTAGTAAATCTAATTGAAAATATCTCATGTTAATCTCGTTACCCTTAATACTTCTTCTATAGTTGTTTCTCCTTCAAGAGCTTTGTTGATGCCATCTTGAAGCATATTTATAAAACCATGTTCAACTGCATAATTTGTGATTTTTTCTTTACTCTCTTCACGAGCAATCATACTTGATAATTGATCATCTACAGTTAAAACTTCTGAAACCATCTCTCTTCCAAGATATCCTGTCATATTGCAATGTTTGCAACCTTTTCCTTTGTAAAATTGATAATTTTGAGGCAGGTACTCTTTTAGGTCTCTTTCAATATTTGGCAAAATTGTTGTAGGAGCTTTACAATATGGACAAATTTTTCTTACTAACCTTTGGGCTTCTATTGCTATTAATGATCCACTTACTAAATATGGCTCAATTCCCATATCAACCATTCTTGTAATTGCACTAATAGCATCATTTGTATGCAGTGTTGATAATACTAGGTGTCCTGTAAGCGCAGCTTGAACTGCGATTCTTAATGTCTCTTGATCCCTTATCTCACCTATCATTATAATATCTGGGTCTTGTCTAAGAATTGATCTTAATGCAGTAGCAAAAGTATATCCGATTTTAGGCTGAACTTGGGATTGTTGTACAAGATTCATCTGATATTCAATAGGGTCTTCAACAGTTATTATCTTTTTTTCTATACTTCTAACCATATTTAAAGCACCATAAAGTGTAGTTGTTTTACCACTACCTGTTGGTCCTGTTACAAGAATAATACCATAAGGTGTTTTTAAAGATTTTACAAATTTTTTATAATTATAATCGCTCATACCTGCATCTTCAAGCTTTATCATAGCTTTAGATTTGTCAAGTATTCTCATTACTATAGATTCACCAGTCATAATAGGAAGAGTTGATACCCTAAAATCATACTCTTTTTTCATAATTGTTGCAGAAAATCTACCATCTTGTGGTTTTCTTTTTTCTGCAATATCAAGATTTGATAAAAGTTTTATCCTTGAAGATAAAGGGGGATATATATCTTTATCAAAAATAAACTGTTCTGTTAAAATTCCATCAATTCTTGTTCTTACAATACAATTTTTTTCTGTTGGTTCTATATGTATATCACTTGCTCTAGAAAGAATAGCTGTTTGAAGAACTATTTGAATTAGCCTAAGTATCGCGCTGGATTCTCTTGCATCATTTACATTACCTGCATTTATCTCTTTTCTAATCTCACTAATAAGTCCTTTAACACTCTCACTTAACTCTAATTTATTTAAATATCTTTCGATCTGCTTTACAGGTGAAATAGCAACTTTTATCGGTTTTTTTGGAAAAAGTCTTTGGATCGATTCTTGAGCGCTCATATCCAGAGGATCTTTAAAAGCAACTAATATATTTATATCCTCTTCTTTAATAGGAATAGCTTCATATTTTTTTAATTGACTTAAAGGAACTTTTGAAGCAAGTCTAAAATCTATATCAATAGAATCTAAATCTATGAACTCTATATTTAAAATTTTTGCAATATATTTTAGAACTTTTTCTTTTAAATTATTTGGGAGAGGTTCAAGATCATCAATACTTAAACTACCTTCTCTAATTAGGTCTCCAAAAAATTTTATAACAAAATTTTCAGAGATTATTCCTTTTGAAATTAAATTATGTAATAAATTTTTTTCTGTAGTAGTACTGTTTTTTATATGATTTAAAGTTTCAGGAGGAACAATAGATTTTTCTAAAAGAAGTGAAGTTAATTTTTCCATAATGTCCTCTACCAAAATTTATGTGTTTCTACTATTTTACCTTTTTTTATCTTTAAAATCACCATTTTTATAGGTTTTTTATCTTTTTCCAAAAATAGTTTATAAATTATATCCTTTTCATCTGTTTCATTAAATATATAAGTATTATCGGAAAAAATATATTTTTTTTCAACAAATAAAGTAAAAATTTTGGAAATAATATGATCAGTTTTTGGGAAAATAAGACCAGAAATATCAATATTATCAATCAAAGCATGATATAATAGTTTTTTTTGAGCTAAAATTGTTGAAAAATATGCTGCATTTGCTCTTGCTTCTTTACTATTTTTTAATATTACAATTGGAACTGCTAATCTATCAATATAATCAGATTTTAAACATGATAATGCATACATAGTAACTAATTTTTCATCTTTTTTAATTTTTTCAAAAATCAAAATTCCTTTTGTGCATACTTTTTTATAATTTTCATCTTTATAATATTTTATAAGATCATTAATAGTTATATTTTTGGAAAATAAAGATGTTAAAAAAATAGCAATTATAAATAGGTATCTCATCTAAATTCTCCATTTGAAATTTGAATAAGAAGTTTTTTAGCTTCATAAGAGTTATGATTTTTAAGATAGGCTCTTAATGCATTGATTGCGTCATTTTTCTTACCAAGTTTTACAGATGCTTTAGCAAATAAAATCCAACTTTGGTAATTAGAACTGTCTAACTCATTTGCTTTTATTGCCCAGTAAAGTGATTTTTTATAATCTTTATCTTTATAAAATGTTTTAGATAGAAAAATTGCAAGTTTTGGGTCAGGATTTTTTTCAAATTTTTTTATAATTGAATCTATGATATCTTCATTACTCTTAGTTTTAATAACAATTTTTGATTTAGGCTGTGGAGTATTTATTTTTTTTATTTGTTGAGAGTTTTTAGTGACTTCTTTTTTTATATTTTTATCTATTTTTTTTCTTTTTTCTTCTTTCTTTTTTTCTTCCTTAGATTTAATGTTAGATAAAAATGCAATAGAAGGCTTTAAAAAAACCTCTTTTTTCTCTTTTGAAATTTCTTTTGAAGTTAATTTTTTAGAAACATTTGATTCTTTCTGTGATTGCAATTTTGATACATTTCTTTCAGAAATATGGTTAGTATTTATATTTTTATGCTTGTTAATAACAATTTTTTCAGTATTATTAAAATAATATATTTTAAGCAAAACATAAGTAGATAAAACAATAATGACAAAAAAAGAGATATTTTTTATAAATTTTTTAAATCTATATTTAATCCATCTTTTTTCAAGTTTTTCAATTTCATGCATTAATATATCCTAATTTTATAGCAGCCATTTCTAGAAATTTTTTTGTAATTTTTGAATAATTTATTTTGCTTGGCCGATTTTTTTCATAAAATTCATAAATTTCAAATAGATTAAACATAAATTTATTAGTTTCTCTATAATTCCCTTTTGTAAATTTGTATATAAAATTTGTATTTTTTTTATTGATTTGGCTTGCAAGATTAAAAAGATTTTTCATTAAAAGTTTTTTTTGAATATAAATTTCCAATTCATTAGGAGAGGGCGGAGTAAGTTCTATACTTTCCCATATTCTTGTTTTAAAATGTCCTTTAGCAATTAGGTCTTCTTCTTCTGTTTTGTGAAGAGTTATAACAAATTTTATTTTTCTAGTATCTGAAAGAATTCTTATTTTTTCCATCTGCGCTTTAGAGTATAATTGAGCTTCGTCTAATAAAATAATAGTTGAATTAAATTCAAGTTTTTCATTTATAAGATCTACAAATTTATTAAAATCAATTTCCTCTTCGGTACCAAATATTTTTCTTTGTAAAGCTTTTTCAAAATTTTTTTCATCTAATATTGGACTTAAAAATATATGAATATTTGGATCATTCTTAGATAAATCCATATATAATCTATTTAAAATTATACTTTTTCCAATACCAGGCTCTCCATAAAGAAGAACCATTTTAAGAGGCTTTTTTACAATCTCTTTTAGTTTTTCAAGATAATAAATTGACTTATCAAGATTTATAAAATTTTTTGCATCTTCGGTATCAACAAAACACTCTTTGGCAATAGAATATATTGACTCACTATTTTTCATACTATTTTATTCTATTATAACCTAAATCTTTTAAACTAATTGATCTTTTTTTAGTATTGATAATTTTTGGTTTTATTACAAAAACAAGTTCAATACTTTGATCAATTTTCTTTTCACTTTTAAATGCATATCCTAATATTGGGATATCTTTTAAAATAGGAACACCATTTATGCTTAAATTTTTTGTATTTGTGATAAGTCCACCAAGTATTATTGTTGAACCATCTTTTACTTTTACCACAGATGATATTTTTTTCTCTTTTGTATCTGGGGCAATTTCTCTAAATCTTTGACCTTGAGCAAGTTGTAATTGTGATGGATCTTTTAATTCTGAAACCGATGGATTTATTCTTAAAATAATTTCATCATCTTCTGTGATTTCAGGTGTTATATTTAACAAAATTCCAACAAATATAGAAGAAGGAGTATAACTTTGTGTTCCTAGATTTCCTGATTCACTTATAGTTATTTCAGTTGGAACATTATAATTGATAGTTTCACCAACAGTAATAAGTGCTGGCTGATTATTTAATGTGAGGATTTTAGGATTTGATAAAATAGTAACATCTCCAGTTTTTTTTAAAAAATCTATAAGTCCAGATAGATTAAATGCAAAATCAAAGACTGTACTTGCTGTACCATCTGAATTTAAGTTTAAAAAGCTTTTTCCACTTCCTGTATTATGATAAGAAAGCATTGGAACTGCATTTGGTGTAAAAATATTATTATTATCTATTCTTCCATTCAAAGCAATAGAGAATTGACTCCAATCAATACCCTTCGTATGAGAGCTATCAAAAGAAACAGCCAGAATTGATACATCGATCATTACTTCATTATGAAGTCTTGATTCTATTTTATTTAAATATTTTTCTACTCTTTTTATTTGCGGTAAGGTAGCTGTAACCGTAATTAGACCAGCTTCAGGGTTAACAACAGGTTTAGGTGCTTTATATGGATCTCCTGGTCTATTTATAATCTGAAAAATCTCTTCTTCAGTATTTTTCCAAAAATCAAATTCATCTTTTGACTCTATTTTATTTACATCTCTTGTTTTTGTTCCACCACCTCCACCAGCAGTTTCACTACCTACATCTACAGAAGCATCAGTTGTTGCCTCACCAGTTCTTTTTGTTGTTACATAATCAACATGAAATGTTTTTGTAATAAGATAGGAGATTTTTAAAATATTATCTTTTAGTTCATAAGAAAGATTGTTTTCAGTTAGAATTATATTTAATACATCATCTAAAGTTGCATCTTTTAAATTAATTTTACTAAGTCTTGTATTTAATATTTTTTTTGCTTCTTTATCTTTTATTAGCACAGTAAAACCACATTCATCACTTATTTGGTTTATAAATTCATTAATTTTAGTCCCAGGAGCAGAAGAGATATTGAAAACTTGCATATCACAGTTAGCAAATGAAATTCCTGAGGCTACAGTAGCTGCAGCTATTATTGAAATTAACTTTTTTTTGAAATTATACATATTAATTGCCTCCATCTTATTTTCCACTTATTTTAATTTTTCTTGATTTTCTAGGAATAAAAAGAGTTAAAACTTTATTCCCTTTTCTCAATTTTACACAATTATCACATATTTTATAAAGCCTATAAATACCTACTTTTGATCCTATTTTGTACCAGCGTCTATTTATTTTTGCTTTATCATTTAAAATAGCATAAAGTCTATAATAATGTTTATATTTTCTTTTGAGTTTTTTTATTCTTTCTACTTTATACTTTTTTTCATAATAGAAAGGATCTTTTAATTTTTTTATATTTTTGGAATCAATTCCCACTCTTTTTACTTTTATTTTTGCAATTAAAGAATCAATTTTTTTAAGCTCTTCATTAGCATATAAAGAGGAAAATCCAAAAAATATGATTAAAATAGATATTAATAATTTATTCCCCATACAGACACCTTTAAATTTGTTTCAATATCAGCTTTACTGGTTAAATCCATACCATAAATATCAACTACCAATTCACTTTGTTCTATAGAATTGATAAAACCAATTAAATTTTTAAATTCTCCATCACACCCTATTTCTATTTCAAGTACATGTCCAAAATTTTTACTATTTTTTACAAATTCATTACTAATAAAATTTATATTTATATTATGTTTTTTTGCTTTTGCTGCAATAGAATCTAAAAATTTTGCCCAATTTTTCTCGTTATATAAAAGGTTTGATAGAGTATGTATTTGAAAATCAAGATATTCATTATTATGTTTTATATTTGTAAACTCTTTTTTTAGTTTTTTAATATCTTTTTGTAAAGATTTTATAATAAATTCTTTATCCCCATTTACTGTAATAGAAGCTATATAATTTTTATCTTCATTAATTTTCCTCTGAATTTCTCGCTTTTGATTTTCACTTCTTTTTACTATTTTTTCTGTATATGGAAATAGATATTGATATGACAAAACAAATAGAATAAGAAATATGGAAAAATATATAATTTTTTGTTCACTCGGTTTTTTTGTAGATAAATAATTGTCTATTTTTTCCATTAATGATAATCTTCTCATTTTATAACTACCTTTATAGTACTTTTATAAATTTTTTCTTTCTCATCTTTTTCGATTTTATTTGTTTCTATATGATATCTATCGCCTTTTTTATGAGAAATATATTTAATAAAATTTGTTATTCTTTTTTCATCTTTTGAAACTACATCCCATTCCATATTGTTTTCATCTGTTCTTACAGACTTTGTATTTACTTTAAATTTAATAATATCTTGTGAAAGCTCTGCAATAATTTTACCTTTCATTGGATAGTTTACTTTTTTATTATATATAGAATCTAAAATATTCATTCTTGTTTTATAAATCTTTTGTTCATTTGATATTTTTGCTAAGATATTTTTTTTATCTTTTTTAAGAGAGTTTATTGTTGTCTCTAATCTTACTCTTTCAGGATGAAGCTTGTTATATTCCTGTTTTAATACATAAGTATCATATTGAAGTTTATAATTGTATGCAAAATTATATAATGGATAAGCAAATGCCAATAGCATACTTGCTGCAGTTACTGCAAATAGTTGGCCACTTGGTCTTTGTAAAAGAGGAGGAGGCCTTTTAAAAAGTGTAAAATTAGGTACTTCCTCTTCATTTTCCAAAGTGATAATTGCAGCGGTATGCAATAAATAATGCAGATCTTCTATAAAAGTTTCTTCAGTTTGAAAACCATAATCAAAAGAAAAATCTAAAGACAAAAGACCAAGATAGGTTTGGGCATATTCATCTATTCCTGATATATGCCCAAACTCACTGCTAATAAAGATTTTATCTATTTTATCAATATCATTGGCTCTTTTTGCATAAATTAAAACATCATTTAGGTGCATAAAAACTTCACTAAAAAGTTTCATTAAATGTTGTTGATACTCAAAATTAGATGTCCTTAATCCTTCTGTAGCAAGAAGATTTATAAAATCCTCTTCATCAATCCTTTCTCCTAAAAGTTCGCTAAATCTTTCTGCCATGTCATTAAAAGAGTATTTTAAAGATTTAGAATAAAGATATCTACCTTCTTTATATAGTGCTAAAAAAGCGTCATCTCTTTGAAAATATATAAATACATGGCTACCTTCATTATCTACTAAATCTTTTTGATAAAGATATTTAAAAAGTAAAGGAGCAGGGTAGATGATATCAATATATTTTATTTTTTCAGCTATTTTTTCAAAATCCTCCATAATAACAGTAGGATCTGCAACAAATACATGGAATTTTCTATCTTTATCTGAAGGTAAAGTAGGAATTTCTAAATATTCAATTTTATACTCTATGGTTTGATCAAGTCCTAAGTCTTCATAAGCTTTAATTTCTATAGCATCTTTTAAATCTTCTTCTGGAATATTTTTACTTATGGAAACTTGTGAAACTATAAAGTTTTTAGTAGATAAAAAAGAGACATAAAAATTACTTTTACTAAATTTTAGAGAAGGAAGCTTTTTTATCTTAGAGTTTCTACTTTCATAAAAAGTATTTGAATAAGGATTGATTGAGACAATACTTTTAAATGATCTCTTTTTCATATATATTCCTAATATTAAAATTGAGAAGTTATTTTAAATTTTATTTTTATATTTCTATTCTAACTCAATTTAACTTAAATTTTTTTTGAATTGTGCCAATTTAAGGCAAAATTTTTAAAAATAGTGAAAAAATTAATTTATTGAACTTATTATCGGCAAAATTTTAAATATTTTAATTTTAGAATTGATAGCCAAGATCTTCTAAAGCCTTTTTATCTTTTGTCCATCCTTTTTTTACTACAACAAAAAGTTCAAGATATATTTTTTTCCCACTAAATTCTTCCATTTTTTTTCTTGCGCTTTTTCCTATCCTTTTTATAGTTGCACCTTTTTTACCTATTATTATTCCCTTTTGAGAAGGCTTTTCTACTATAATCATTGCATTTACAATATCTAAATCTGACCGCTCTTCTATTTTTTCTATAATTACATCGCTTTCATAAGGAATCTCTTCGCTTAAATTTTCAAATATTGCTTCCCTTATTAGCTCCTTATAGATATCTCTTATATTTTCTGTAGTTAAGAGTTCTGGATCATAAAAATATGGATGGTTTGGAAGATATTTAACTATTGTGTCTAAAAGATCATCTTTTCCTATATTTTTATTAACTGAAACAGGAATTAACTCTAAGAATTTATCCTGATATTTTTTAAATTCTTCAATTTTTTCAAGAATTTTTGAATTATCAACTTTATCTATTTTTGTTAATACAACAATATGTGGAGTATTTTTTTTATTTAATTCAAGAAATTTTTCGTAATATGAAAGGGGATCAGTTACAGGAGATAAGAATAAAATAAGATCGCAATCTCCAATGGCTTTTAATGCTTCTTCAAGCATAAATTTATTTAAGAGTCTTTCTTTTTCATGAATTCCAGGAGTATCTACAAATATAATTTGAGCATTTTTATGCATAACAATTGCATTTAATCTTTTTCTTGTCGCTTGGGCTTTATGGCTAACAAGAGCTATTTTTTCACCCAAAAGCCAATTTAATAGAGAGCTTTTACCAGCATTTGGCCTTCCAATAATAGCCACAAACCCAGCTTTTGTATCCATTTTTTTCCTTATATTGATATTGGACATTAGTGTTAAGTATTAAGAGCTAAGTTTTAAGTTTTTAATAATCATCAAACTCTAAGTCCTCTTACTCATTTAACTATTAAATCATAACTCCAATAACTAATAACCAATATACTAATTACCATTTAAAGTATATACCTTGCAGTATCTTCATTTTTAATAATATTGTCAAGTTTTTTATGAACATACTCTTCAGTTATAGTTATTGTTTCACCTTTATGCTCATCTGCTTCAAAGCTTATATCTTCAAGAAGATTTTCAATAACTGTATGAAGTCTTCTTGCTCCAATATCTTCCATCTTTTGATTTGCTTGATGAGCAATTTTTGCTATTGCTCTTAGAGCGCTATCTTCAAAAACTAGTTCAACTCCCTCTACACTTAAAAGAGCCTCATACTGTTTAATTAAAGAGTTTTTTGTTAAGGTTAAAATTTTATATAGTGCTTCTTCATCTAAAGAGTCAAGTTCTACTCTTAGAGGAAATCTACCTTGCAGTTCCGGTATTAAATCACTTGGTTTGCTAAGATGAAAAGCTCCAGCTGCTATAAATAAAATATGATCAGTTTTGACAGTTCCCCATTTTGTTGAAACACTACTTCCCTCAACTATTGGCAAAAGATCTCTTTGAACTCCCTCTTTGCTTGGATCTTGTCTGCCTTGAGAGCTTGAGCTAACTGCAATTTTATCTATTTCATCAATAAATATAATTCCCTCATTTTCAGCTTTTTTCAAAGCTTCTAATTTTATCTGCTCCATATCAAGAAGTTTTTCACTTGCTTCAGTTTTTAAAATTTCTTTTGCTTCTTTTACAGTAACTTCTTTTTTTATTGCCTCTTTGCTAAGTCCTATTGTAAATATTTTAGCAATTGATTCTTGAGCCTTTGCAATTTCTGGAGGCAGATTTGTATCTTCTAAATTGAAAGCTGTTTTTGGGATCTCAATTTCAATTTTCAAATCATCAAGTTCGCCATTTAATAGCTTTTCTTTCATTTTTTCATAACTTTTTTCATACTCTTCTTTTTTTGATTCACTTGCCATTTTTGGAAGTGGTGGAAGTAATTTTTCAAGTATTTTTTTATTTATATAATCCTCAATCAACTCTTTATTTTTCTCTTTATGCTTTTCTTTAACAAGAATCAAAGAGGCAGCTACTAAATCTCTAACCATAGATTCAACATCTCTACCAACAAAACCAACTTCGGTATATTTACTTGCTTCAACTTTTACAAAAGGCAAATCAAAAGATTTAGCAAGTCTTCTTGCAATTTCAGTTTTACCAACTCCAGTTGAGCCAATCATTAATATATTTTTTGGCATTATTTCATCTTGAATTTCAGGTGGTAGTTGCATTCTTCTATATCTATTTCTAAGTGCAATTGCTATAGTTTTTTTAGCCTCTTTTTGTCCTATTACATATTCATCTAAATATTTTACTATCTGTTTTGGTGTTAGATTCATCAATCCTCCAAAGTTAAAATTTTTATATTTTTGTTTGTATATATACACAAATCTCCAGCAATTTTCAAGCTCTCTTCTACTAAACTTTTTGGATCAAGATTTGAATGTTTATCTAAAGCTCTTGCAGCAGATAGGGCAAAATTTCCTCCACTTCCAATTGCTGCAATTTTTCCATCTTCAGGCTCTACAACATCTCCAGTTCCACTTAAAATAAAAATATGTTTTGTATTTAATACAATCATCATTGCTTCTAATCTTCTTAAATATCTATCTTTTCTCCACTCTTTTGAAAATTCAACAACACTTTTTAATAAATCTCCTTTTTTATTTTCTAAAATTCCTTCAAACATATCAAAAAGATTAAAAGCATCAGCAGTACTTCCTGCAAATCCTGCTAAAACTTTATCATTATACAGTGTTCTTATTTTTGTAGCATTATTTTTTAATACAGTATTTCCAAATGTTACTTGTCCATCGCCGCCTATTACAGCAAGTTTATCAGTTTTATATCCAAGTATAGTTGTTGCTTCAAACATTATTCTCCCTCTACAATTAAATCAAGTTTAGCATGAATACCATGGCCTAATTTTATATCTACTTCATATTCGCCAGTCTGCTTTATTGGAGGATGGATTTCTATATGTTTTTTATCTATATCAATATTGAAATCTTTTTTTAAATGCTCACTTATCTCTTTATTTGTAATTGCACCAAATAAAGCTCCATTAGCTCCGACTTTATGTTTTATTGTTAGTTTTAATTTTTCTATTTTTTCTTTTAATCTGTTTAATCTTTCTATTTCAGCTGCTTCTTGTTCTGCTTTTTTCTTTTGATTTGCTTGCCACTGTTTAATAACTGCATCAGTAGCAAGTTTTGCCAAACCTTTAGCAATTAAAAAATTTTTTCCATAACCATCTTTTACCTCTTTTATATCCCCAGCTTTTCCAAGACCTTTTACATCTTTTATAAGTAATACTTTCATTGATTCTCCCTTTTATTTTTTAGTTAGATAGTTAGATAGTAAAAAAGTTAGAAAGCATTTTCTTAATCAATTTTTTCTCTCTCACTTTCTAACTTTCTTACTCACCTAAATTATCCTCTCTCAATCTCACCTGGATAGCTTACAATACCATAGGTAAGATTACCAACATGTTTAAAACCTAAATCTTTTAAAACCCTTTGACAATATGCACTTCTGCTTCCAACATGGCAATAAAGAATAATAGGTTTATCTTTTTGATCATTTAGTTGTTCTAAAGATTGATAAAAAGATGTAGTTGGAACAAGATAGTCAGTTCCTTTTATTCTTGCGGCACGATATTCCATCCATTCTCTAACATCAACTAGATTAAAATCTATCATTCCAAGCTCTCTAGCTTCAATTAAAGCTTCAAGCTCATCACCATCAAGTTGCTCTTTTTGTAAAAGTAATTCACACTCTTCTTTATTTAGTCCTCGTGAGTGGGTATGGACAATCTCTTCAATGATTTCTTCTTTTTTATGTTTTTGTGCATATTCTGGAGTACAAAAAATTCCACAATGACACAATCCATCTTGAGGTATCTCTTTTTCAATCGCTGGTTTACAAGGGCATATTCTATCCTCTTCTTTATTTCCTGTTACAAAAAAGCATGGGCAATATCTTTTTCCATAAATTAATTTATTTCTTGTTAAACCAAATTGGATAGATTGGTTTATTTCAGGATCGGGGTTATATTCCCAGCCAAACTGTTTTATTACTTTATCTGTAAATTTAATCGTTTTTTTGAGTTCTTCTTGAAACTCTTTTGATTCTGGGTCAATTTTTTTAATATTATCTTCCATAACTTCTCCTAAAGTTTGTTAAAATAATAGCATATCCAATATAAAGGTTAAATATGGGAAGATTTTTAAAAAAGATATTTAGATATTTATGGCTTGGAACATTATCAATTTTACCACTTATTATAGTTTTGCAAATCTTTTTTTGGCTGCAAAAAATTCTTATTAACTATTTTCATAAAGCTTTTGCTATTTCAGAAGGCAATTATATTTTAATAATTTCTATATTCCTTTCAATATTTATATTTTTAATAATTGTTGGTTATTCGATAGAAAAATATGGAAAATCTATCTTTATTTCTTTTATAGATAGGATAATGCAAAATATTCCTCTATTGAAAACTATTTATAATTTTGTAAAAGATTTTTTAAAAATGGTCTTTGTAACAAAAGAATCAGAAGTTTTTAGAGATGTTGTGTTAGTTCCTTTTCCAAATTCTGACCTAAAATCAGTTGGTTTTGTTACTAATAAAATTGATGAAGAAAATTATATTGTTTTTGTACCAACTTGCCCAAACCCAACATCAGGTTTTACATTTATAGTTAAAAAAGATGATATAAAATTTTTAAATATAGGTATTGATGAAGCTATGAAAATGATTGTGTCAGTTGGAGCAGTAGCAGAAGATAATCTTAAAAAAGATTTAAGTGGATAAGTGGAATAGGGGAGTAAGGTTGTTATTGATAATTGGCTATTGGTGTATTGATATATTAGATGTTTAACTTTTTACTAATAACCAATAACCAATATACCAATAACTATTTTTTCCTCACATGTCCTTCTATTATAAATCTTAATGCATTAAGTTTTATAAAGCCTTGAGCATCTTTTTGGTTATATACTGTATCTTCTTCAAAAGTACTAAATTCTGGAGCAAAAAGTGAATTTGGAGATTTTCTTCCAACAACGAAAACATTTCCTTTATGAAGTTTAAGTCTTACAGTCCCATTTACATTTGTTTGAGTTTTATCTATAGCTGCTTGTAGCATCTCTCTTTCAGGCGAAAACCAAAATCCATTATAAATTAGCTCAGCATATTTTGGCATCAATTTATCTTTCATATGAGCCTCTTCACGATCAAGTGTAATAGATTCCATTGCTCTATGAGCTTTTAGTAAAATTGTTCCACCTGGTGTTTCATAACAGCCTCTACTTTTCATTCCAACAAATCTATTTTCAACAATGTCTATTCTTCCAATTCCATGTCTATTTCCATATTCGTTTAGTTTTGCAAGTAGTGATGCAGGAGATAATGCTTCACTGTTTATTGCAACTGGATCTCCTTTTTCAAACTCTATCTCTATATATTCTGGCTCATTAGGTGCCTCTTGGATTGAATTTGTCCATCTCCACATATCCTCTTCTGGTTCATTCCAAGGATCTTCTAAAATTCCACCTTCATAAGAGATATGAAGTAGATTTGCATCCATAGAGTAAGGACTCTTTTTACCATGTTTTTCAATAGGAATGTTATGTTCTTGTGCAAATTTTAAAAGCTTTTCTCGTGAATTTAGATCCCATTCTCTCCATGGAGCTATTATTTTGATATCTGGATTTAGTGCTAAATATCCTATTTCAAATCTAACCTGGTCATTTCCTTTTCCAGTAGCTCCATGTGCAACAGCATCGGCTCCAACTTTTTTTGCAATTTCAATCTGTCTTTTAGCTATAAGAGGTCTAGCAATACTTGTTCCAAGAAGATATTCTCCTTCATAAATTGTATTTGCTCTAAACATAGGAAATACATAATCTTTTACAAACTCCTCTTTTAAATCTTCAATAAAAATATTTTCAGGTTTTATTCCAAGTTTTAATGCTTTTTCTCTTGCTGGTTCTACCTCTTCTCCTTGTCCAATATCAGCAGTAAATGTTACAACTTCGCAGTTATAAGTATCTTGAAGCCATTTTAGTATAATAGAAGTATCAAGTCCTCCACTATATGCTAAAACAACTTTTTTCACCTCTTTTTTACTCATTTTATCCCTTTTTTGAAAAATTTTTTGAATTTTATCCAAAAATTGTTTATGATAAAATAATGTTTAGAGATTCCCTATATAAAGTGAAATAAAGGAAAATAGATTGAAACAAAATTTAGAGACAAGAATAATTGCTGGAAAATATAAAGGCAAAAAAATTAAACTTCCATCATTAAATGTTACAAGAAGTTCAAAAAATATTTTAAAAGAGTCTCTTTTTAATACACTTCAATATGATATTATAGATAGAAACTTTGTAGAAGTATTTGCAGGAAGCGGAAGTGTAGGTCTTGAAGCACTAAGCAGAGGTGCATCTCATGTCTATTTTATTGAAATTGATAGAGATTCTTTTGATATTTTAACTAAAAACGCAAAATCATTAGATTTTAAAAAATGTACACTGATTTTTGGAGATGCATTTGAAAAAATATTTGATGTAATAGAAGATTTAAAAAGAAAAAAAGAGAAAGCTTATTTTTATTTTGATCCTCCATTTTCAATAAGAGAGGGTAAAGAGGATATTTATGATAGAGTTTTTGAGACAATTAAAAAGATTCCAAAAGAAGTGGTTCATATGATAATAATTGAACATATGACAAAAATGGATATGCCTGAAAGTATTGGTAAATATAAGCTTATCAAAAGAAAAAAATTTGGGAAAAGTTCACTTAGTTATTATGAATAAAAAAATCCCTTATATAAGTATAACAATCCTTTTTTTTGTTGTAATTTTATCTTTTTTTGGAGATCTATTTTATAAGGTTTCACCATATGAGCTTAATAAATATGCAATACTACTTCCTCCTTCATTAGAACATCCTTTTGGAACTGATAGATTAGGAAGAGATCTTTTAGCTAGAGTTATTGAGGGTGGTAAAATCTCTTTAATTATTGGTGTTGGTAGTGCAATAATTGCATCCTTTATTGGACTTATTTTAGGAGTTAGTGCTGGATTTTTTAAAGAAAAATTTGATAAAGGTTTTGTTATCTTAGTTGATCTATTTTTAACTTTTCCCACATTTTTCCTACTTTTAGCATTGGTCAGCTATATTGAAGCTTCAGCTTATGTTTTAATTATTGTTATATCGATAACTGGTTGGATGACTACTGCAAGGATGATTAGAAGTGAGAGTTTTGCTATTGCAAATAAACCATTTATTAAAATATTGAGAGTTGCAAAAGTTCCTTCATATAAAATAATATTAAAATATTTTACACCTTTGATTGCACCAATATTTTTTATAAGTTTTACATTTGGAGTAGGGGGAGCAATATTGAGCGAATCAGGCCTTAGTTTTTTAGGCCTTGGTGTTTTGCCACCTCAAATGAGCTGGGGTTCAATCTTAAGTGAAGGGAAAGAGGTTATAGATATTGCTTGGTGGGTTAGCTTTTTCCCTGGTCTTATGATATTTTTAGTCACTTTTTCACTTATAAATATTTCCGATTTTTTACAAACAATTACAAATAAAAAAGAGAGAGTTTTATGATAAAAAATATCGCCATAACAGGTGGGGTACATGGAAATGAGTTAACTGGAGCATATTTGATAAAAAAGTTTCAAAAAAGACCAATAAAAACAAAAAATATTAATATTGATTACATTTTAGCCAACCCTAAAGCTTTTAAAGAGTGCAAAAGATATATCGATTATGATTTAAATAGATCATTTTCAATTAATGCTTTAAAAGAAGATTCTCATTTTTATGAGTTTGAAAGAGCTAAAGTAATAAAAGAGAGATTAAAAAATTGCGATTTTTTACTTGATCTTCATTCTACAACTTCAAATATGAAAATGAGTGTTGTTTTATCAAAAGATGATGAAATTTCAAATTTAATTGCAAAAGAGATAAAAAATCTTCATGAAGATGTATATATTTTAAGGTGGTTTTCAAATAGTGAAGGGGATTTTATAAATTCTATTGTTCCTCATAGCATTACTTTGGAAGTAGGGCCAATATGTCAAGGTGTTCTTGATGCAGATATTTTTTTCAAAACAGAAAAAATAGTGAAATCAGTAATAGAAATGTTGGATAATAACAGTTTTAAAAAAGAGTTGAATAAAACTGAAGTATATGATATTGTTGATATTGTTGATTTTCCAAGAGAAAATGGTGAAATTTCAGCTATGATTCATCCAAGCCTTATAGGAAAAGATTATTCTTTATTAAAAAAAGGCGATCCTATTTTTGTTGATTTTAATGGAAAAGAGATTTTTTATGAAAATGAGCCAATGTATGCAGTATTTATTAATGAAGCCGCATATTATGAGAAAAAAATGGCTTTTTGTCTATGTGAAAAGAGGTATATTTGATATTGGACATTAGTCATTAGTAATTTGGAATTTGAAATTGAGAATTAGCTAATTCATACCTTTTGTTTAAATTGGTTTAAATTTTAAAGGAGAATGGCATAACATTTTCTTATACAAATATAGCCATATTGATAAATATGAAGAAATATGAGTTTATTTGAATGAAAATAACTAAACAAGAAATTATTGTAGCAGTTGAAAAAGCACAAACAAGGTATTAATAAATATCTTGAAATAATGGATTTAATTCTTTATGTTGATGTTAGTGCGATCAAAACTTTCAAACAAAGTTTAATCACTTTTATCGCATTCGAAGAAACAAAAAAGGCGTAAAACCTATTATTCATATTTTGAAGCAAATCGTAAATAATAATATATTATTTGAAGATGTAATCGATTATCTATTTAAGACTTTAGATCGTTACGAACCTTCATTTTCAAGCAAGTCAGTGGTAACTATCAATCCAAATGAATCAATTTGGGATCAATTTGTTCTTAAAAATACTGGGCAACAAGCTTCAAAGTATACTGATGAAAATAGAGTTAAAAAAGCAAAAAAGATTTTTCAAAATCTAAGAGATTGGTATACAAATTATCTAAAAACTTGAGGAAGGAAAACTAATTATTGAGACATTTAATCAAATGGTAAACAAAAGTGATCAAATATCAAATATTAAGAAAGTTGATTTTGTTTTATGGCAATTAAGAAACTAACAATATAAATTTAATAATTATAATTAAAATTAAATACATCTATTTAGTTTAGGCAGTTTTCTATAAGTATAAAAATAAGCTGCTAAAAGTTCTGATTCCATTAAAAATGGCAATATCCCTTTTCCATTTTCATAAGTTACGTACCATTCGAAATACAATGAATCATAATCATTTTCACTAATAACTTTTTGAAAAAACTCTTTTCTAGACATTTTCCTTTGCTTCATTGTTAATCTTTTTTTAATGCCTTGTTTTCTAAATCCATTAGAACAAAGAGTTCCAGATTTTCCAATATAAATAACTTCTTTTTGACCATTTTTTACACTATATATTACATATACACCATATTTATTTGGAACATTTTCTTTTTTTACTATTTCGTTGATATTTTCATTTTTATTTAAAATCAAATTTCCTTGCTCAAATGATTTTTCTTTCACTTTTTGAACAACTTCTTGAAAATCCATATTTTAATCCTTTGCCATTTTTTAGCAATTTGATTATTTTTGAAGCATACATTAAAGCAGTTTTATCTTTATATTTATGTCCATTAATATACAAACCTTTTTATTAAATGCTTTTCAATATCTAAATGGCCTTTCTCACTAAAGTATATAAAAATCTGTTTTATTTTTCTCAAAATTGGAAGAATAATTAATATCTATTCACAGGTAAATAAAGTATTTTGCAATATATAATTGGCTATATTTGTAAGCTATTAATACAAATCTTTATCCAAAATATAAATTGCTAATCATCTATATCTTTTTTCGCTTTCAAAAGCCAACTTTCTGCTTCTTTATAAGCCCATTTTTTAAAATCTTCAAGTGACATGTTAGGATCAGCTGACTTAATAGTAAAATGTTTATTCCTTGTAAAAGCCCCTAAAAAGACAGTATCAAACATTAATCCAATTTCGAGGTTCAATGATAATGTAGGTATTTTTTCTCCGTGTTTGAAGAAAAAAAGGCGATAGGGATATAAAAAAGTGCCTATTGGCTGATTATTTTCAATAAGCACTGTGTCATAATCTTTAAATATTCCTTTTTCAACCAGTGTTCCTGTTCTAAAACTATCAGTCCAGAATGGATCTGCAAAACGCATCCTAATTCCTAATTTAATAAATATATACTTATATTTTCATACTCTATTTATTTAAACCAGAAAAAAATAAATTATGTAATATTCAGAATTTTATTATATATTTTTTTTTATGTTATACATAAAATTTCATATAAGATTAAGAGGTTTGCCTATTCCCTACAATATTGCTATTTGTAATATCTTAATAAAAATTAAAAAAGTATATTCTCATTTCCTTTACCAATTTTTATATTTTTTACTCATCTTACTCAACTATCACTTTTTACTATCACTTATGACTTTTCACCTAACTAAACATTTTTAACGCTTTTTCAAGGTCCATAGGAGTATCGATTCCAAAACTTTTTGTTTTTACTTCTACCATAGCAACTTTAAAGCCATGAGATAAAGCTCTTAATTGTTCAAGTTTTTCAGTCTCTTCCAAGATTGAAGGTGAGAGTTTGCAAAATTTTTCAAGATTTTTTCTTGTATATCCATATATTCCAAGATGACCTTTAAAATGAAAATATTCATCTCTTGGAAAAGGTATCAAACTTCTTGAAAAATATATTGCAATGTCTGAATTATCTGTTACAACTTTTACTAAATTTTCATCATTTGCCTCTTCTTTTGTAACTATTTTATATGCACTATTCATTAATATATCTTCACTATGTCTATTTTTTTTGGTAAGTTCATATACTTTTTCTACAACCTCTTTTTCAATAAATGGCTCATCTGCTTGTACATTTATAATTATCTCTTCTTTATCAATTCCTAAAATAGCTGCTGCTTCATTTATCCTATCAGTTCCACTTTTATGATTTTTATTTGTCAAAACTGCTTCAAAACCATAATTTTTTACAATATATGCTACTTTTTTAGAATCTGTCGCAATAACAATCTCATCAATATCTTTTACACTTTGAGCAGTTTTGATAACCATTGGAATACCATCAATTTTTTCTAATATTTTTTCAGGAAATCTTGTTGAAGCAAGTCTAGCAGGAATAATAATCATTTTCTTCCTTCTTCTAAGTTTGGTACAATTATAACCAAAATAAGGTTATTTTTTATTTTAAAGGTAAAAAATGATAATTTATCAACCAATTGATGGTTATTGTTATAATAGTGATACAATTTTTTTGTATGATTTTTTGACAAATTTCAATATTAAAGGGAATGTTTTAGATATAGGTTCTGGATCAGGAATACTTGGACTTTTAGTTGCAAAAGATAAAAAAATCAATTTAAGTGCAGTTGAAATTCAAGAATTTATGGCAAATTATACAAAAATTAATGCAAAAGCTAATAAAATAGAGATTGATTTAAAAGTTGGAAATTTTTTAGATTTAGAGTTTGATAAGAAATTTGATTTTTTAATATCAAATCCACCTTTTTATCATGAAAATGTATTAAGAAGTAAGAAAAAAGAGCTTGATATAAGTAGATTTTCAAAAAATCTTCCATTTGAAGAAATATTAAAAAAAGCAAATAGGATCTTAAAGCCAAGAGGCTCTTTTATTTTTTGTTATGATGCAAAACAGATTCAAAAAATTGTATATTTTTTGACAAATTATAAATATAATATTGAAGCTATAAAATTTGTTCATCCAAAAAAAGAGAAAGAGGCAAATTTAGTAATGATTTATGCAAAAAAAGGTTCAAAAACTTTAACAAAAATTTTTCCACCATTGATAGTTTTTGAAGATTCAAAATATACTAAAGAGGCTTTAGAAGCCTTTAAAAAAGCAGGAGTTCATAGTATAAAATGTGCAATATAATTAAAAAAGAGGGGTTTGATTTTTCATTTGATCAAAATGCATGTTATAGTTGTGATGGAAATTGCTGTACAGGAGAGAGTGGGTATATATGGCTAAATAGTGATGAAATCGAAAGTATTGCAAAATTTTTAAAAATAAAAAGTGAAGATTTTATAAGAAATTACCTAAAAAAAGTTAGATACAGATATACAATAAAAGAAGTTGTAATAGAGGGTAAATATAACTGTTTATTTTTTGATCCAAAAACAAAAAGATGCGAAATATATCCAGTTAGACCAAAACAGTGTAGAACTTTTCCTTTTTGGGAAAAGTACAGAAATCCTAAAAATATTGAAGAGGTAAAAAGAGAATGTCCAGGTATAATTACAAAATAGTTCTTCTGTTTTTATTATTTATTTCTGTTTTATTTACAGGATGCTCTATAAAAAAGTTAGAACCTAAATCAAAACAGTGCTGCCCAAAACTTTTTGAAGATGAAGATAGATATATAATGACAGCTCTGTATTTTAAACAGATTGGTGCTTATAAACAATCAGCTGAGCTTTTTAGAATTCTTTATAAAAAAACTAAAAGATTAGAGTATAAAATTGAAGAGATTAAAAATTATATAACTTTAAAAGATTATCAAAAAGCAAAAAAAGAAGTTTTAAAAATGCTTAAAAAATATCCAGATAATGTTAAACTTCTAAGACTTGCTTCAGTTATATATTTTCATTTAAAAGATATAAAAAATGCTCAAGATTATATTTTAAAAGCTATAAAGATTGCAAAAAAGGTAGAAGATTATGAATTTTTAGCATCTCTTTATTTAATGCAAAAAAAGTATGAATTAGCACTTAAATATTTTCAAGCAGCGTATGCTATAAAACCTGATGATAAAATTGTAGATCAAATGGCTACTATTATGTTTTTATATCTTGATAAGAAAAATGATGCCATAGCATATTTAGAAACTCACAGCAGAATGTATGGATGTTCAAAAACTGTGTGTCATAAGCTTGCAAGTTTTTATAGTGTAGTAAATGATATTGATGGACTTTTGTCAGTTTATAAAAGATTATATGACAAATATAAAGAAGATATTTACGCAAATAAGATAGTCGAAATATATATATTTAACAAAAATTATAGTGAAGCTATAAAGTTTTTAGAAAAAAATAGAACAAATGATGAACTTTTATTTGAACTATATAAATATAAAAAGATGTATGATAAGGCATCAAAAATAGCTTATTCATTGTATATAAAAAGTGGTGATTTAAATTACTTAGCTCAAAATGCAATGTTTGAATATGAATCAGCTAAAGAAAAAACACCAGAACTTTTAAAAGATGTTGCAAATAAACTTGAAAAAGTAGTTGCTAAAATAAAAGATAGTCTTTATCTAAACTATCTTGGTTATTTATATATTGATCATGATATTAATATAAAAAGAGGTATAAAACTTGTAAAAGAGGCATTAAAACAAAATCCTGAATCACCTTATTATATTGATTCATTAGCTTGGGGCTATTATAAACTAAAAAAATGCAAAGAAGCTTTTGAATTGATGAAAAAAGTGGTAAAGAAGCTTGGTTTAAAAGATGAAGAGGTAAAATTGCATTTTGAAAAAATAAAAGAGTGCGCAAAAGGAGAGAAGTGATATTAGATAAAATAATTAAAAAAACTAAAGAGGATTTAGAAAAGAGAAAAAAAGAGTTTCCACTTGAATGGCTTGGAAGAAGTTTGGCATATAATCCTTTTGTTCCAAGACCAGTTGAGCCAGCCCTAAGGTCAACAGAAGATAATCCATATAGAATAATTGCTGAGATAAAAAAAGCAAGTCCAAGTAAAGGAATAATAAGAGAGGATTTTGATCCTATAGCAATAGCAAAAGAGTATGAAAAGGGTGGGGCAGATGCAATTTCAGTATTAACTGAGCCCCATTTTTTTAAAGGAGATATTGAATATCTCACTCAAGTTAGAAGATATGTCCCAATGCCTCTACTTAGAAAAGATTTTATAATTGATAAATATCAACTTGTAGAAGCATTGGTTTATGGTGCTGATTTTGTTTTGTTGATTGCAAAAGCATTAAGTAGAAAAGAGTTAAAAGAGCTTTTGGAATATACCTGGCATTTAGGAATGGAGGCTTTGGTTGAGATACATGATAAAAAAGATTTAGTAAAAGCTATATTTGCTGGAGCAAATATTATTGGCATAAATCATAGAAATTTAGAAACCTTTGAAATAGATTTAAGTTTAAGTGAAAAACTAGTTCCTTTAATTCCTAACAGTAAAATAATTGTAGCTGAGAGTGGAATAAATTCTCATGAACAGATAGTAGAGCTTCATAAAATTGGTGTTGATGCATTTTTGATAGGTGAATATTTTATGAGACAAAATGATATAGCCAAAGCAGTCAAAGAGATAAAAGGGGTAGAATAAACTACCCTAAAATCTTTTTAACCATTTGGTTTATTCTTTTTCCATCAGCAATGCCAGCCAATTTTTTTGTAGCCACTCCCATTATTTTTCCCATATCTTTTAATGAAGTTGCACCAACTTCTTCTATTATTTTTTTTATCTCAGTTTCTAACTCTTCATCGCTTAGCTGTTTTGGCAAATAGCTTTTGAGAATCTCTGCTTCTTTCATCTCTTTTTCATAAAGATCTTCTCTACCTGCCTCTTTGTATTGATTTGCAGACTCTTCTCTTTGTTTTATACTTTTTTGAATTATTTTAATAATATCTGCATCATTTAACTCTTTTCTTGTATCAACTTCAACCTGTTTTATAGCGCTCATTAAAAATCTAATAGTATCTCTTTTGAAATTATCTTTTTCTCTCATAGCATTTTTAAGATCTTCTTGAAGCCTTTTTTTCAAATCACTCATATTAACTCCTATATTTAAATTATAAAAAATTATAACAAATATAATATTAAAGGAATATCTATTAATTTTTAAAAAAGAATAATTTGATATCATTACGCAAAAAATTTTTGGGGGATATAATGGAATTAGAATATTTTAAAAATTTACTGCTTGATAGAAAAAAACAGATTGAAAAAAATATTTTAGAGACAAGTTCAGAACTTGAAGAACTTAAAAATATTGAAGTTAATGATGATGGTGATTATGCTTCTATTTGTACAGATAATATGATAGATAATGCAATAAATGAAAAGCAGATAAAAGAGCTAAATGAAATAGAAGAAGCATTAAAAAAGATTGAAGATGGAACATATGGTGTATGTGAAATGTGTGGCGAGCCTATAAGAAAACTTAGATTAAAAGTAAAACCATATGCAAAATATTGCATTGTTTGTAGAGAAATAATGGAAAAAGAACCAAAATAATAATATGAATGTAGCAATACTTGTAGAAGATCTTTTTGATGAGAGAGAATTAATTTATCCTTTTTATAGATTTAAAGAAGAGGGATATAAAGTTTTAACTATTTCTACAATAAAAAATGAGATTGTTTCAAAACATGGATATAAACTAAAAACAGATTTTAAAATAGATGAGATTGAAAACAAAGAGTTTGATATTATTTTTATTCCAGGAGGCTTTTCTCCCGATAAATTAAGGTCAAATAATAAAATATTGAATTTTGTAAAAGAACATTTTTATCAAAATGCTTTAATATGTGCTATATGTCATGGACCATGGGTTTTGATTTCTGCAGGAATTTTAAAAGGGAAAAAAGCTACAGGCTATTTTTCTATAAAAGATGATATTATCAATAGTAGAGCAATTTATATAAATACAAAAGTTGTAAAAGATAATAACATTATAACAGCGACTGATCCTTCAGCGCTCCCAGAAATGATGAAGAAAATATTTACTCATTTTCAATAAAATGCACGTATCTCTCACATATAATATCGTATACAGTTTTTGCTTCATCTTTTGTATCAAATATCCATTCAATACTTCTTTTTGAAAAATGAAACACTATTATTTCATCTTTTAATAAAAAACTTTCTACATTGTAAAGATTAATAGGCTCAAAATTGTTATAAGATATAATTAATGGCACTTTCATTAAAATCCTTTTATTCATAATTTTATTTATAGGAAATTATATGACAATAAAAATAAAAGATAAAGAAATAGAAACAGAAAAAATAAAAAATATCTATCCAAGCGCAATAATAAGAACAGAAGATGGCTCAACTACTCCTATTTCTATTGAATGGGCTGAGCAAAATAAAGATAAAATTAAAATTGATTCTTATGCAATATTAGTTGTAAAAAAAGATAATACAAAAATTGATATCTATTTTGATGATTTTAATGAAATGGTAAACGCGCTAAAATCAATATTTGATAAATTTAAAAAATAAAATTAAAAAATTCAAAATTATTTCCGATAATTAAGCTGAAAAATATAAATTTTTTAGGGAAGATAAATGGATATAGCTACATTAGTAGGTATGGGTGGTGCCTGGCTTTTAATTATTGTTTCTATAATTATTGGCGGAAGCCCTATGGCTTTTGTGAATGCTCCATCACTTTTAATTGTTGTTGGTGGAGGAATGGCTGCTGCACTTTCAAGTTTTCCTATGAAAGATTTTATAAATGGAGTTAAAGCAGTTGGCAAAGTTTTTAAACCTGGAATGCCTGACCCAATGGAAACAATTGAATTTTTAGTAGAAACTATGAAAAAAGCAAGAAAAGAGGGTATTTTATCATTAGAGTCTGATATAGATAAATATTATGAAAAAGATAGATTACTTGGTGATATTATGAGAATGCTTATTGATGGCCAAGATATTGAAGAGATAGAGAGCAATGTAGATAATGCTTTAGCTCAAATAGATCAAAAACTATCAACGGAAGTAAATGTATGGGATTCATTAGGTGAGCTTTTTCCAGCTCTTGGTATGATTGGTACACTAATTGGACTTATTCAAATGCTTCAAAATCTATCAGATCCTGCAGCACTTGGTCCTGGTATGGCAGTGGCAATGATTACAACACTATATGGTGCAGTACTTGCAAATGTTGTATGTATTCCTATTGTTAAAAAATTGAAATATTATAAAGATGTAGAATTGATGTTTAAAGAGTCTTATCTGATTACTGCTAAAGCAATAGAAAAAGGTTTAAATCCAAACTCATTACAACAAAAATTGGCTGCTCTTTATGGAGTAGAAGTTGGTGAATAAAAATGGCAAGAAAAAAGAAAGAAGAGTGTCCTAGTGTTCCTGGATGGTTAGTTAGTTTTGGTGACTTAATGTCACTTCTTCTTACCTTTTTCATTCTTCTTTACTCTATGAGTACAATATCTTTAGAAAAGTTTTATCAATCTATCAGAGGACTAACTGAAGCTTTTGGCGGAAGAACATTACAAAATAAAGAGACTATTATTCAAGGGAAAAAGGTTAATTTAAATTTTCCTATGTATCCAAAAATAAAAAAGAAAAAAGCAGTACAAAAAAAATTAAATGATATAAAACAGATGCTAGAAAATGCAGGATTTAAAGCAGAAGTAGTATCTCATGGAAGTACAATAACTTTAAGACTATTTTCTGATAAAATTTTTCCTCCAGGTAAAGATATTCCATATAAAGATGTAATTCCATATATTATGACATTTTGTGAAAAATTAAAAGATAGCTCTTTGCCTTTAATAATTGTAGGTCATACTGATAATACACCAATAAAATCAAAAAGGTTTAGTAACAATTTAGAGCTGTCTGCTTCAAGAGCGGTAAATATACTTAGAATGTTTATAAAATGTGGTTACGATGAAAAGGCTTTGGCTGCAGAGGGAAGAGGGGAGTTTGAACCTATTGTTCCAAATGACACACCTCAAAATAGAGCCAAAAATAGAAGAATAGAATTTGTAATAGATCTATCAGTTTAGGATATATTATGGCTAGAAAAAAAGAAGAAGAGTGCAAAAGCATACCAGGTTGGCTTGTTAGCTTTAGTGATTTGATGTCTCTTCTTTTGACATTTTTTATTTTATTATATGCAATGAGTACAGTTGATGTAACAAAAGCAATGAAATTTTTATCATATTTCCAAGGAGAAAACCCAAAATTTGCTCCAGAACAAACTTCAGTAATACCACCAATAGTTCCTTTTTCAACTAATGTTGTATTAAAAGTCAAAAAAAGAATAAAAAAGCTTTTACCTGTTTCAGCTTTTCAGATAGTTGCAACAAAAGAGTATGCTTTAATTAGACTTTTTGATGATATAATTTTTGAGCCAAACTCTTATAAATTAACTCCTAAAGCAAAAAAAGCTCTAAAAGAGATAAGTAAAACATTAATCACAATAAAAAAGAGTCTCAAAAAAAATGAAAAAATTAAAATCAAAGTAGTAGGCCATACAGATATTTCTACACCAAATAAAAAGATTCCAGGCGTAAAAGATTCATGGGATCTTTCTATAAAAAGAGCTACAGCAGTTGCTGAATTTTTAATATCAAATGGAGTAGATCCATCTATGATTTCTGTTACAGGATATGGAAATACAAAACCATTATATAAATGGAGACATCCTATGCTCCAAAGAAGAAATAGCAGAGTAGAGATATTTATAAAAGTTGAAGCAGAGAAGAAAACTCAATAAGCTCCTCCATGCTTAAACTCTTCAATCTCCATCTCAACCATTTTGTCAATCAATATTTTAAAAATATCAGCCACTAAATTTGGAGAAATTCCAAGAGTGCCTGCTAAATGTCTTACATGATTTAAAACATCATTAATTCTTTCATCACTTTTTATCTCATCTACACTAACTTTGAATTTTGCAGCCTGTTTTACATATTTACTTCTTTGAGCTATAAGTTTTACTATCTCTTCATCAATTTTATCTATCTCTTTTCTAACTTCCTCAAGTGTTTTGCATTCTTTCATTTTTTTTCCTCCATATTATTTAATATCATCCATAACACTAGCAGCTTTTTTTAATCTCTCTTTATCAAAATGTGTATAAATTCTTGAAGTATCTAAACTTGCATGACCAAGAGCTTCTTGTACTAATACAAGATCTTTACTTTTTATATAAAGAAGCGTAGCAAAAGTATGCCTTAGCATATGTGCTCCATTTTTCTCTTTTCTAATGCCTGCATTTATCAATATCTTTTCAACAATTCTACTAACATAAGCTTGGGTTAGGGGAGTGCCTTTTTTATTGCAAAATAGAAAATCATTTTCGCATCTTCTAAACAAAAGCCACTCTTGTAAATCCTTATTTATATGTTTAGATTTTATCATAACAATTCTTGATTTATTTCCTTTTCCTACAATTTTTAATAAATATACATCTTTTTCATCTATTATATCTTTTATTTTTAGATTAATTGCCTCAGATACACGTATTCCAGTATATAAAATTATTTTTATCAAAAGCCTGTTTCTTGCTGCTATATCTTGTTTAAAAGGATAATTTTCAATAGAATTTAAAAATTTTGATATTTCATCTTCAGTCATATATACAGGTAGTTTAACACCAGCTTTCCCTCTTAAACCTCCCCAATTTTTCAATTCAATTCCATATACATGAGATTTTCCATCATTTTCAATATTTTGTTTATCAATATATTTAAAGAAGTTTATCATAGAGATTCTATAATTTTTTTTTGTTGCATCGCTTAGACCACCGGTAGAAGAGGTTAGAAAGTCTATAATCATCTCTTCATCAATCTCTTTCATAGATGCTAGACCCAGATATGTAAGATAGTTATAAAGCTTTTCTAAAGGTTTATAGTATGTATTTATTCCAATTATTCCTGCATTTCTTGCTTTTTTTGAAAGATTTGATAACTCTTCAATATTTTGAACACCTTTTGTTAATTTTTCAATAACTTCTGCAATAGTTTTTTGATCTTTTACCTGTCTATTTGACAGAGAAGTTAATTTATATCTTATATATCTTTCTATCCAAAATAGAAGCGTATCATTAAAATTCTCTTTAAAATCCAATGGATATTTCATTAATTCATCCTAATATATTGTAAGTATTGAAAACTATAATTTTCAAACTTTTATCTTTTTTGTTTCACACTATTTTACTAAAAAAAGAATTAGATAAATTTTTAATCAAATTTTTTATTAAGTTAACAGATGTTAATATTACTCCCAAGTTAATATGAACATTTGTTAATATTTATAAAAATAAATGTGAACAATTGTTAATTTATGGAATTTTTATTATGAACAATTGTTAATAATATAGAAAGGAATGCCATGAATTCGGGAAAACAAGATGTAAAAAATAAAAAGACAACAAAAGAGAAAATTTTAGATGCTGCATTGGAGCTAATTTCTGTTTATGGATATAAAGGTGCATCAGTTAGAAAAATTGCAAAAGTTGTTGGCATTAGAGAAAGTGCCATTTATAACCATTTTAAAAATAAAGAAGAGATTTTTAAAGAGATAATGAAAACTCTTTTTACTACCCCTTTTGATGAGTATTTTGAAAAAAAACCTATAGAAACAAATGCTTTAAGAGGAAAAAGATTTTTATCTGAGTATGCTGCAACAATTAAATTAATTACATTTGATGTTAAAAATGAGAAATTTTTTAAAATTATATTGATTGAATTAATGCAAAATAAAAATGTTAGAGATATGTTTTTGAAATATTTTTATGAGGATAATATAAAAAATCTCTCAAAAGCTTTTTTTATTATGATGCAAGAAGGTATGATTAGAACATCTGATCCAATGCTTATGGCTCAAGAATTTTTTGCTCCCCTTTTTTATTATAGATTGCAAGTTACATTGCTTAGACTTGATGGTAAGCATACAACAATGCTTTCAACAATATTTGAAAAACATGTTGATTTCTTTTGGGAAAGCATCTCTATTGGTTGATATTTTTTAATATTAGATTTTTATCGATAGTTAACTCATAAATATCAAAATCATTTGCAAGAAAAAGTCTATTTTTATAATATTTTTTTGCCTCTTCTAAAATTTCTTTGATATTATGTTTTTGTTTATCATGAGATTCAGTATATCTTGGACTAAAATGTGTAAGAATAAGATTTTTAATATTTAAATTTTCAGCAGCAATAGCTACATTTTTTGCTGTTGAATGTTTTATTTTAACTCCTAAAGAGTCATATACATCTTGGGTATAAGTTGCCTCATGAATTAAAAGATCTATATATTTAAATCTTCTTTTAATTTCATCGAATAAAAAAGGATTATCATTATCTCCAGCAATAATAACCACCCTTCCCTTTTTTGGTTTTTCAAGATAATCTTTTGATTCAATAACTTTTCCCTCATAGTAAACTTTACTTCTATTTTTAATCTCTTTATAAATTGGTCCAGGCTTTATTCCATCTTGAAGTAATTTTTCTACATTTAATTTTCCTACATGATCTTTTTCAATTATTGTATATGAAAAAGTAGGAATAGAATGAGACAATAATAGAGTATAAATAGAAAAATTATCAAATTTATACAGTTTATTATTTTCAACCTCAATAATATCTAATTCAAAAGAGAGATTTAGCTGAGTATATTTTAATACAGAATCTATAAGCTCTTTTATATTTTTGGGTCCAAAAATTGTAAGTTTTGAGCACTCTTCAATCATGCTCCTTGATGCAAGCAATCCAAAAATTCCATAAATATGATCACCATGAAGATGGGTTATAAATATATTTTTTAATTTCGCCAAAGATAGATTGGTTTTTAAAATTTGGTGCTGGGTTGCTTCACCACAATCAAAAAGCATCCAATCTTTTCTGTTTTTAAATTTTAAAGATAGAGCGGAAACATTTCTATTTTTTGTTGGTTTTCCAGCACTTGTTCCTAAAAAAATTATCTGCATGATATTTTCTTACATACAAGATTTGCTTTTTTAGCTTTCTCATTTTTATGTGTTAATATATCTTTTTCTTCATAATAGATAATCTCATATTTTATAAAATTGTGAAGTAGCTCATTTGAATTTAGCAGATACTCTCTTTTCATACTATTTTTTAAATTTTTATCGTATACAAAGGTCTCATAAATTAATATACCATCTTTTTTTAGAGCTTCATCTATTTTATAAAAAAGATTTCTATTTAGATAATTTACACATATAATCAAATCATAACAGTTTTTTTTAAAATCAAAATTATCAAGGTCTGCCTCTATTGGATTGATATTTTTTGTATTTTTTAAATATTTTAGTGCCTCGCTTGATATATCTATAGCATCTACAATAAATCCTTTATTGGCTAAAAATTTGCTATTTCTACCATTTCCACAAGCAATATCTAATGCTTTTGATTTTTTAGCTAAATTATAATAATTTTTAACAATGTCAGAAGGAAGAGTTGGTATGTCAACCAAATTTTTGTATTTTTTATCCCATTTAATTTTATCTTCAAACATTTTTTTCCTCTAACTTTTTTAAAAAGTTTTTATAATGTTCAACTTGCAAAAAACTTTTTTCAAGTCTCCATCTTATAACAAATTCAACTATTTTTTCTAATTGCTCCTTTTCTATTTTTTCAGCTCTACCAAAATATCTTAGATTAATATTTTTTAATTTTTTATCCTCTTTTTTAATTCCTATAATTTGAACATATTTTCCCTCTTGTATTTTTGCAAATTC
Source organism: Nitrosophilus kaiyonis (assembly GCF_027943725.1). Lineage (NCBI taxonomy): Bacteria > Pseudomonadati > Campylobacterota > Epsilonproteobacteria > Nautiliales > Nitratiruptoraceae > Nitrosophilus > Nitrosophilus kaiyonis. Next base: position 1,480,749 of record NZ_AP025696.1, read on the forward strand.
ATTTTCATTTAGAGAAATTCCACTTAAATTCATAGCTTTAAATAAAAATATTTCATCAAAATTTTTAACTTTCTCATCAATTTTTAAATCATTATAAATTTTTTTTAATTTCTCAATGTTATTTTTTCTAATAACTTCTAAAGAGATTAATTTATCTGTAAGTTTTTTTAATTTTTCGATTTTTGAATCCATTTTTATCCTTTTGAAAAATACATATTAAATAATATAACAAATATCTTTAATTATGTTTTAGTATAATTGCAAATGTATTATAAAAACTTAAAGGTTATCTATGGATTATCTTCAAATAGAAGGTGGTAAAAAATTAAGTGGAACTGTTGAAATATCTGGAGCTAAAAATGCTGCACTTCCTCTTATAGCATCAACAATTCTATCAAAAAATGTAGTAAATATTTCCAATATTCCTAATGTTAAAGATATAAGAACTCTTTTAAATCTACTCAATATTTTAGGTGCAAACTTTTGGTATGAAAAAAATAGAGCAAAAATTGATACCTCCTTTATAACTAGCACCACAGCAGTTTATGATATTGTTAGAACAATGAGAGCCTCTATTCTTGTTCTTGGGCCTTTGCTTGCAAGGTTTGGTCATTGTGAAGTAAGTTTGCCTGGCGGTTGCGCAATAGGCCAAAGACCAATAGATCTACATTTGAAAGCTTTGAGTTTAATGGGTGCTGAAATAGAGATAAAAAATGGTTATGTATTAACAAAAGCAAAAAAAGCTCTTAAAGGGACACATATAATATTTGACAAAATAACAGTTACAGGAACTGAAAATATTGTAATGGCCGCAGCTTTGGCAAAAGGAACTACAACTATTGTAAATGCTGCTAAAGAGCCAGAAGTTATTCAACTTTGTGAAGTTTTAAAAAAGAGCGGAGTTGATATAGAAGGAATTGGTACAGATGAGCTAAAAATTGTTGGGACTGACAGAGAACTTCTTAATTTTGAAGATTTTAGTGTTATACCAGATAGAATTGAGGCTGGAACTTATCTTTGTGCTGGAGCGATAACAAATTCTAAGATAACAATAAAAAAATGTGATCCAAATCATATGGATGCAATATTAACAAAATTTACCCAGATGGGCTTTGATTTAAAAATAAAAGATAATGAAATTACAATATTGCCTGCAAAAAAAATTTATCCTATAGAGATAATAACATCTGAATATCCAGGCTTTCCAACTGATATGCAAGCTCAATTTATGGCTCTATCCCTAAAAGCAGATGGTACATCAATAATTGAAGAGAGACTTTTTGAAAATAGATTTATGCATGTTAGTGAACTTATGAGATTTGGAGCAAATATACATCTAAAGGGAAATATTGCAACAATTAATGGTCCTTGTAAGCTTTATGGGGCTGATGTGATGGCAACTGATTTAAGAGCTAGTAGTGCTTTAGTATTAGCTGGATTAACAGCTAAAGGAACAACAAAAGTGCATAGGATTTATCATCTTGATAGAGGTTATGAAAATCTTGAGAAAAAACTTAAAAATCTTGGAGCATCTATAGAGAGATTAAAAGAATAGTCTAACAAACTTTTCAAATTCAACAGGTTTACTAAAATGGTATCCTTGAAAATAATCAATTCCCATCTTTTTTAGAGCATTAAATTGCTCTTTTGTTTCAACTCCCTCTGCAATAGTTTTTAAATTCATACTTTTTGCCATATTTACTATGGTATTAACAATAACATAATCATTATTATCTATTAGCATATCTCTAATAAAACTTCTATCTATCTTTAAATAATTAACATTAAGTTTTTTTAGATATTGCAAAGAGGAATAACCTGTACCAAAATCATCTATACTTAGTTCTATTCCATATTTTTTATTTAATATTGAAATTATCTCAACTGCTTTATCTATATTTTTTATAAATACCTGTTCTGTAATTTCAAGATTTAGATATTTATAAAAATCTGAACTATTTATAATTTTTATCAATCTATCTATCAATTGATCGCTGTAAATATCATATCCAGATATATTTACACCAATTGGAATTTTTTTAGGAATTTTATGAAAAGCATTTTTTGCTAATCTTAATACTTCGTTGGTTATATCTTGAAGCATATTAAACTCAGTAGCAACATCTAAAAATTCATTTGGATATATAAGCCCTTTTTTTGGATGTTTCCATCTTATCAGAGCTTCTGCTCCAACAATTTTTTTATTTTTATCAAATTGAGGCTGAAAATATAGAATAAACTGTTTTTCTTTTAAAGCAATCTCTAAATCTTTTTTTATTTCATAAATTCTATCTATCTCTTCTTTCAATTTCAAATCGTAAACTTTGATACTGTTTTTAGACTCTTTTTTTATTTTATACATTGCACTATCTGCAAACTTTAAAATATCATAAACATTTTTTATATGTTCATCTATTACTACAATTCCAATACTTACAGTTGAATTTACAATGTGTCCTTTTATTTCAATTGATTTTGATATCTCTTTAGAGATTCTACTTGCAATTTCAACAGCTTCTTTTAAAGCTATATGTTTATTATCGGAAATATTTTGCAACAATATACCAAATTCATCTCCACCAATTCTTGATGCAATATCTATATCTCTTATAGATTTTTTTAAAATATCGGCTACACTTTTTAGATAAATATCTCCAATATTGTGACCTAAAGAATCATTTATATCTTTAAAATTATCAATATCTATATATAAAAAAACACTATAAACTTTTTCTCTTTTTAATCTATTAATAGCTAATTTTATATTTTCAAATAGAATTGCTCTTTTGGTAAGTTTTGTAAGTTCATCATAATAAGCAAGCCTTTCTATCTGTTTTTGTGACTTTTTTAATTTTGTTAAGTCAATAACTACCCCTACCCCTTCGATAACTTTATTGTTTAACTCAACAAAAGAGGTGTAAAGTTCAATAAAAAAATCTTTTTTTGAAAATGTTGATTTATACTCTCCTCTATAAAAGCCATTTTTCTTTCTAAAAACATATTTAAGTGCAGGAATAATCCTTTTATCTATTAATTTGTTCATATTTAAACCGATTAATGTATTCTTATTTACATTAAGAGTTTGTGAAAAATAGTTATTACAATCAATTAAATTTAATTTATCATTATAAAAAAATATACCTATTGGAATATTATTAAACAGGTGAAAGAAACGCTGATTTTGAACATTTAACTCTTTTGATTTATTTAAATAATCTATTTTCAATTTAATTACCTCTAAATAATGCTTATAAGTTTTTAAAGAAATTTTTAAAATCATTAAAAGATACATTATTAAAATAATAGCCATTAATTTATATATTTCATTGCTTAAAATAAAAAATTTAATTGCAGGGGGCAAAATTAGCCCTATTTGAAAAAGAGTAAGAGCAACTCTTGAATATGAAAGTGAAGATATTCCACCAGCACTAATTCCAGCAATTAAAAATATTAAAAAAGATTGTAAAATCTCACTTTTTGGAAATGCGATAAAAAATATTGAAGAAAATACTATTGAAGATAAAAAAGTCAAAAATATAAAAGACTTAAAAAATTTAGTGTAATTTTTAGAGTGAAAATATTCTTTTTTTAATAAAAGTCTTATTATGTTAATAATTAAAATTAAAAAAAACCAATAAATTACAATCTCTTTTTTTTCGTAAAAATATAAAACTATAGCAGCAATAAAAGATAAGATAACAAGAGAAGGCAGAGAATATTTTAAATTTAGAAAAAGCTCATCTAATTGCTCTTTAAAAATTTTTTCTTTAAACAAAATCAAACTCTTTTATTTTAAATTAAATCATAATTCTTACGAAGCTTGAATTATGCCAAAATTTTTAATCTTCATCAAAAATAATTATTTCATAATTGTTTTTTCTTTGAACAACTGCCCTATTCTTTGGTACATAACCTTGAGATTTGCACTCATTTAATTCTTCTCTTAACTCTTCTATCTCTTTTTCCATCTCATTAATCTGCTCTTTTAATCTTAAAATTATATCTACTCCTGCTAAGTTAACGCCAAGCTCTCTTGTAAGTCTTAATATCATTTTAATTCTATCTATGTCTCTTTGAGAATAGAGTCTCATTTTCCCTTCGGTTCTTGAAGGAGCAATTAATCCTTCTCTCTCATATTGTCTAAGAGTTTGTGGATGTATATTTAAAACTTTTGCAACAACACTTATCAAAAACACTGGTTCATCATATCCGTACATTATTCACCTCCTGGTAGTCTCTCTTCCATCAATTTTGCAAGCTCTGGATCAAGCTCTTCTACTTTTGGCAAAATAATATTAGCTTTTAAATAAAGGTCTCCTTTTAATTTTGTTTTTCTGTTTAATACTCCAAGCCCTTTCACTCTAAATTTTTGTCCACATTTGGTATTTTTTGGAACCTTTAAGGTGATCTCTTTTTCTAAAGTATTTACTTTTATTTTACCACCAAAAAGAGCAGTTTTTAAAGGAATATCAATTGTTTTATAAAGATTATCTCCTACTCTTTCATATTCTGGATCTGGAGCAACTTCAACTTTTAATAACAGGTCTCCTCGTCTACCTTGATAAGCTTTACCTTTTCCTCTAATTCTTAGAGTATCGCCATCTTTTAAACCAGCCGGAATTCTCACATCAAAAGTTTCACCATTTATTGTTATTGAATGAACTCCTCCCAAAATTGCAGTTCTAAAAGGAATAGTTATTTTTGCATGAATATCTAAATCTGGCTGTGCAAACTCTTCAAATCCACCAAATCCAAATCCACCTGCTCTTTCAAAACCACCAAAACCACCACCAAAAATATTTCTTAATATCTCATCTAAATCCACGCCACCTTGAAAATTTTGTTGTGCAAAATCGTGGAAATTTTGGCCACCAAACATTGAGTCACCAAATTGATCATACTGCTTTCTCTTCTCAGGATCACTTAAAATCTCATAAGCTGCATTTATCTCTTTAAATTTCTCTTCGCATTCAGGATCTTTACAAATATCTGGATGATATTTTCTTGCTAGTTTTCTATAAGCTTTTTTTATCTCATCAGCAGAAGCATTAGGGCTTACTCCTAAAGTATCATATAAACTTTTACTCAATTTTGCCCTCCATAATCTTTTTGTTACAATAATTATATCACAAAAGTTTAGTCTTAGTCAATCAACTATTTTTATAAAAATATACCCAACTATTAACTATTTTTCTATTTATATTTACACAATATTTTTCTCTTTTATATTCATAATTTTTTAGATTAAATTTTGATGCATCTTCATATTTATCAAGAATTTTAAAAACCTTTTTAGGATTTTTTATCAGATATAACTCTCCCTTTACTCTATTTTTGAAATATAAAGATTTTTTAACCCCAGGATACCATGAAATTTGAAAAATTTCTCCTTTTATATAGCCAGGACCGATAAATTTAGAATATTTTCTTAGAAATTTTGAGTATCTATTATTAAATTTACTCATTAAAGTACCATAAACAAAAAGATACTCATATCTCATTTTTTAATATCTCACCTTCCCCTATTACAACTTTTGGAAATGCACCAAGATAATATGGGTCTTTATTCCAAACGAGTAAACTTGCCCATTTGCCAACTTCTATACTGCCTAAAATATTTTCTATTTTTAATATTTTTGCACTATTAATTGTAATAAGCTTTAAAGCCTCTACTTCATCCATTCCTTGAATTAAAAAATATTTGAGTAAATCTCTTAAATTATGGATATTTATAACTGGATGGTCAGTCATAAGAGCAAAGTTTGCATTTGATTTTATAAGAGATTTTACATTTTTGTAGCTGTAATTTTTAAGCTCTGTTTTATAACCTAAACTTCCAATAGGTCCATAAATTATATCTATATCATTTTTTCTTAATAAATTAAAAATCTCTATATCATTTACATCAATGGTATGTTCAGCTGTAACTCTTAAATTGTATCTTTTTTTCAAATTTATTAGATATATAATATCATCAATTTTGTGAACATGAACCTTTGCAATTTTTTCACCTTTTAAAAGCTTTAAAAACTCTCTATCTTCTTTAGAGAATGTTAACTCATACTCTTTTTTTATAAAATCTTTTTCGATTTTTTTCTCTTTTTGGGATATATTTTTTTTATTTAATTCGTATAAAGATTTTTCATATTTTAATTTAGCATCTTTTTCTTTTTTTAAAATCTCATCAAATTTTTTTTCAAGAAGGGCATAAGCGCCCATTCTTGTATTGGGTCTTTCTCCTCTCCAAGAAGTTGTAGACCTTGGATTAAAACCAAGAGCCATTTTATAGCCATAATCTTTTATCTCGATATCTTTTATATTTTTTGAAAAATTTCTAATTATTTTTGCTTTTCCACCTATTAAGTTTCCACTTCCTGGAACAACGCAGCTATATAAAACTCCAAAATCAACAGCATTTTTAAAAGATTCATCATCAGTATAGATTGAGTTTATAGGATCATTTAAAATTTGAAATTGACTAAGCTGCTCATTTCCTTCGCTCTCACTTGAGGGCTCCCCTTCTCTAAACATCCCGATATGGTTATGAGCATCAATAAATGCAGGGGTAACAACCCCTTCAAAATCATATTTTGATTTTTTACTTTTAAATATATCAACTATTTTATTATCTTCTATTTTTATAAATAAATTTTTGTTTTTTGTAAAACCATCATATAAAGTTGTTGCCTTTATTATCATTATTTCTCCAAAGCTTTCTTAATTAATTTATTTAGTGAATTACTAAATTCACTAATATTTTTTATATCCATACCTTCTAACATTCTTGCTTCGTTAAAAATTACAATAGCTATATCTTTAGCCAAACTAAAATCATTTTTCAAAACCATTTTTGAAAAAATCTCATGATTTGGATTGATTTCAAGTATCGCTTTTGGCTCTGGTATATCAAAATTTCCCACCTGTCTCATCATTTGATATGTCTGAAATTCTGGATCATTTTTATCAAAAACTAAACATGCTGGATTTTCTGTTAATCTTGAAGTAATTTTTACATCTTTGACTTCATCTTTTAAACTATCTTTTATTGCTTTTACTAAATCTTTGTATTTTTCCTCATCAATTTTAATTTCACCAAAATCCTCATCAACTTCTGTACTACTAATTGATTTTAATTTTTTATCTTTATATTCATTAATTGATGGAATAACAAAACTATCTATTTCATCATTAAATAATATTACTTCAAAATCCTCTTTTTTAAATCTATCAAGAAGCGGAGAGTTTTTAAGCTCCTTTTCTCCCACTAAATAATAGATAGATTTTTGATTATCTTTCATCCTATTTATATATGTTTTAAAATCGATATATTCATCGCTTTTCGATGTTTTAAACATGATTAGATCAAGCAGTAAATCTTTATTTTCATAATCGCTTAAAAGCCCCTCTTTTAAGACTTTTCCAAAAAGCTCCCAAAATTTTATATATTTATCTTTATCTTTTTCTTTAAGTTTTTTTAGCTCATTTAATATTTTCTTTACAGAAGCTTTTTTTATTTTTGATAAAACTATATTGTGTTGTAGCATCTCTCTACTAATATTTAATGGAAGATCTTCTGAATCTATAATACCTCTTATAAATCGCAAATATATTGGAATTAACTCTTTATCCTCCATTATAAAAACATTTTTTACATACAGTTTAACTCCCGGTTCAAAATCCGCTCTAAAAAGATCAAATGGTCTAACTGATGGGATATAAAATAGAGTGGTATATTCTAAAGTTCCTTCTGCTTTTGTATGAATCCAATATAGTGGATCACTATTATCATGAGATATTGTTTTATAAAACTCTATATACTCTTCATCTTTTATCTCTGATTTATTAAGTTTCCAAAGGGCACTTGCTTTGTTTATCTGCTCCTCTTTGTCACCCTTTTTTAAAAATATCTTATATGGAATATGGTCGCTATATTTTTTTACTATATCTTTTATTCTCCACTCATCTAAAAACTCTTTGTTTTCATCATTTACATATAAAATTACATCTGTCCCTTGAGAATCTTTTTTAGCTTCATCAATTTCAAACTCATCTTTTGCACTACTCCTCCAAATCCATGCCTTTTCATCACCAGCTTTTTTTGATACTACTTCTACCCTATCTGCAACCATAAATGCACTATAAAAACCTACACCAAATTGACCGATAAGTTTTGCATCCTTTTTAGCATCCCCACTTAAATTTTCTAAAAACTTTTTTGTTCCGCTTTTTGCTATTGTTCCAAGATTTTCAACCAAATCAACATCATCCATTCCTATTCCATTATCACTTATAATCAATCTTTTTTCTATCTCATCGATAGTTATTGTGATTTTTGGCTCAAATACAAAATCTTTAAATTTTTCATCCTTTAATCTTAAAAGATTTAATTTATCAATAGCATCATTTGCATTTGAAATAAGCTCTCTTAAAAAAATCTCTTTATTTGAATATAATGAGTGGATCATTAAATGTAATAACTTACTTACCTCTGCTTCAAAATGGTGTTTAGCCATTTTGCCTCCTTGAAAATTTTTTTATTATTATAGCAAAATAGTTAATAAAGTTGAGTTTATTTATGTAAGATTTAATGAGTTTAGAAGAATAAAAATTTATTGAGAAAAAGCCTCTTTTTCCAAATTTTTCAATTTTTCAAAAATCTTTTCATCATCTGGTAGTTTTTCTATTTTTTCATTTCTTAGTTTAGATAAAATCATATAAGCAATTTCTTGCTCATTAAATTTCAAAAGAATATTTTTACTATACTCTTCAAATCTTTTATATCCGCTATTTTTAAAATCATCAATTATTATTTTTAAAACATCATTTAATTTTCTAAGTGGTACAGCCCAAAAAATAAGTCTTGCTGGGATTTCTCCTTTTGTATATAATCCTCCAAGATATAATCTTACTCCTCTTTCTACTTTGCCAAAAAGATTTGTTCTAATTCCAACAAATCCAATATCAGCCAATATATGTCTTCCACATCCTTTCAAACAGCCACTGTAGCCAACTTTTATCCTGTATCTATTAATTTCTTTTAATATTAAATTATGAGACTCCTTTTTTGTATCAAAAAGAGAATAGATACAGTATCTACTTCCTGCGCATACAGTTATATTTTGATTATTTGATAAAGGTTTTATAGAAAAATTTTTATCACTAAAGCCAATTATATAGATATTTTGATCAACACCTAATCTTATCTCTTTATCTTTTGCTTCTTTTATTAAATTTTCAAATGTTTCAATATCTATTTCACCAAAATCTGTTTTAAATCTATATGCAAATTTTTTGTTCTTTAATTCAAACCAATCATCATCTGTTTTAAAATCTTCTGATATTAACTCTCCACTACTTTGCAATTTTTTATTATAAAACTCTTCAATCTTTTCTTTAAATCCCTCCATAGATATTTTTTCAATTAAATGAAAAAGTCTAGCTTTTGTTCTATTTTCTCTTAGACCATATTTTTTATATGCTTTTATTATTGCATCATACATAGGAATGACTTCCTCTTTTTTAACAAAAATATCAGCAGATTTTGCAAACTCTGTATTTTTCCCGCCCAAATAGATATTAAATCCAAAAACTCCATTCTTTTTAGCTAAAGCAAAGTAGCAATCATTTCCAAAAAAAGAGGAGATATTCTTTATATTTGCACTTATTGCAGTATTAAATTTTCTAGGAATCATTCCTATAAATTCAGGGTTTTTTAAAAATAGAGACTGCATTTTCAAAATAATAGGATAAACTTCAAAAACACTCTCTTTACCTATTCCATCAAGTGGGTCAGTAATGATATTTCTAAAATTATCGGTTAATGTTTGAAATGTGGTAATTTTATTTTCTTCTAAATTTTTATGTATTTTTATCACATTTTCTAAAGATAGATTATGAAGCTCAATCTGCGCTCTTGCTGTGATTAAAATCTTTGCTTCATACTTTTTTGCTAAATGAATAATTTTTAAAAGTGATTCATTTTTTACTCTTCCCCCTGCTATTCTGATTCTTAACATAAATTTTTCAGGATTTAGCTTTGTATTATAGATACCAAAATTTTTTAAATAAAATCTATCGCTCTCTTTAATATTTTCAATTTTTAAATTATTTATATTTTTGTAATATTCAAAAGGCGATAGCTCTATTTTTAATTTTTCAATTTTATTTAATTTCATCAAATAGCTCTTTTAATTCTAAAGCGTTTTTTATTGCTGCTCCGCTAGCAGTATTATCAAATATTATAACTGTATCTTTTGCTTTTGATTTTTTAACAGTTTTTGCAATATTTAAAAGAAAATTTTTATCATATTCACTATAGTAAATTTTTGGAGAGCCGTGTAATCTATAATAAGAAAAATCTTTCCAACCTCCTGGCTTTTTGTCAAAATCAAATCTACTAGGATCTGCTGCTACAGTAGAAATTTTATAGAATTTCAATAGTTCTTCAGCTTCTATCCAAGAACTGCTTCTTGCTTCTAATGCTATATAACCATTATATGATTTTCTAAAATTAGAAAAAAATTTTTCAGCAATATTTTCTTCATATTTTAAAGATGGAGGCAGTTGAACTAAAATAGAAAGAAGCTTGTTATCTAAAATAGATATATATGATAAAAAATCTTGTAAAGAATCAATATCTTGAATCTTTGAAATATGTGTTATTTTTTTTGGCATTTTTACACTAAATTTAAAATTTTCTGGTGTGGAGTTAAACCACTTTTCCAAAGTACTTTTTTTAGGCAAAGAGTAAAAAGTTCTGTTTATCTCTGTTATATTAAAAATTTTTGAATATCTTTCAAGATGAGTTCCCTCATTTGGGAAAAAATTTTTATATTCTTTAGGTATATTCCATCCTGCAATGCCAATATATATCATGTTAACTCTTTTTGGCCAAAGAGTAAATCTTTGGCTTTTTAATGAAGAAAGTGTCTTACTCCTGTAAAATAAAGCGCAATTCCATGCTCATTTGCTGCTTTAATAACTTCATCATCTCTTATACTTCCGCCTGGCTCAATTACAGCTTTTACTCCAGCTTTTGCTGCAGCATCAATGCTATCTCTAAATGGGAAAAATGCCTCACTTGCCATAGATGAGCCTCTTACATCTAGTCCCAATTCATTTGCTTTTCTTAAAGCACATATTGCAGCATCAACTCTGCTTGTCATTCCCATACCTATTGCTACCAAAGCTCCATCTTTTACATATGTAACACAGTTAGATTTTGTTAATGCAGCAATTTTGTATGCCATTAAAAGATCTTTTTTATCTTCAACTCCAATATTGCTAACCTGTTTTGCATTTAATACCTCTTCATCTTTAACAATATCTGCATCTTGATATACAAATCCACCTTCAACATGTTTAAAATCGAAAAGGTCTCCACTAATCTCAAGTCTTGCCTGTCCCAAATCAAAAAGTTTAATCCTTTTTTTATTAGCAAAAACCTCTTTAGCCTCATCAGTTATTTTTCCAGCAATCAATACTTCAACAAATATTTTATTCATCTCTTGAGCCAACTCTTTATCTACTACTCCATTTACTGCAACAACTCCACCAAAAGCACTTACTGGGTCACACTCAAGTGCTTTTTGCCAAGAAGTTATTAAATCCTCTTTCATAGCAGCACCACATGGATTTCCATGCTTTACTATAACTACACTCCCCTCTCCTAAACTTACTGCTATTTTCATAGCTGAATTGATATCTGTTAAATTGTTAAAACTTGGCTCACCTTTTAAAATATTTAAGTTGCTATAAAAATCTTCAAACTGATAAAGTGCCCCTTTTTGATGAGGATTTTCTCCATATCTTGTATTAAAAACTTTACTTCCTACAATAAATTGTTTATTTCCAAATCCTTCATGAAATCTTTTATTCATATAATTTGCAATCATAGAGTCATAATTTGCAGTATGCTCAAAAGCTTTAATCATAAGTTCTCTTCTAAATTCAATACTGTTTTTATCATTTTTTAATGCATCAATTACATTTTCATAATCGTTTGGGTCAGTTACAATAATAACACTTTCAAAATTTTTAGCAGCACTTCTAACCATTGTAGGTCCGCCAATATCAATATTTTCTATTATCTCTTCAAAATCATCAGTTCTCTCAATAGTCTCTTTAAAAGGATATAGATTAACACAAACCAAATCTATCGGTTCAATTCCAAGTTTTTTTGCCTCATCTACATGGTCAGGTTTTTCTCTTCTAAATAGAATTCCTCCATGAATATATGGATTTAATGTTTTTACTCTTCCATTAAAACACTCTGGGAAATTTGTCACTTCACTAATCTCAATAACATCAATACCTGCATCTTTCAAAACTCTCCAGGTTCCGCCTGTGCTTATTATCTCATATCCAAGAGCTTTTAACTCTTTAGCAAATTCTACAATTCCTGTTTTATCACTAACGCTTAAAAGAGCTCTCATTCCTATCCTTTAAAATTTTTTTCAAATTATAACTAATTTAAGTTAAATAGATGTAAAATTGATTAATAAAGCTAAAGGAGGCTAAAATGGGAAGAATGAGTGAAAAATTAGAACAAATTAAAAGATTGATTGGAAAACTTCAAAAGCAGCAACCTGAAAATATAAAAAATTTCCTAACCTTTATGACAAGTGTTGAGAAAGAGGGAGCTCTTACAACAAAACAAAAAGAGCTTGTGAATGTTGGTTTAGCTGTTGCAGCTCAGTGTGAATGGTGCATTGCTTTGCATGTAAAAGGTGCTTTAGATGCAGGAGCAACTAAAGATGAGATTTTAGAAGCTGCAATGCAGGCTGTTTTAATGCATGGAGGACCAGCTTTAATGTATATGACTCCAGTTGAAGAAGCTTTAGAGGAGTTTGGCAATGAATAGTGCGCTTGCGAAAAAATTTTATTATCTAATGAAGCTTGGCCGCGAATTTGAGCTTGCGGCCAAAGAGGAGTATATGAAGGGAAACATTGCAGGGTTTTTGCATCTTGATATTGGACAGGAAGCCTGCAGTGTTGGAAGTATGGTAGCTTTTGATAAAGGTGATGTTTTTACCCATTATCGTGAGCATGTTTTGGCAATTGCAAGAGGAATGGATATTAAACTAATTATGGCTGAGCTTTTTGGAAAAGTAAGCGGAGTTAGTAAAGGAAAAGGCGGCTCAATGCATCTATTTGATCCAAGTTTGAATTTTTATGGTGGAGATGCAATTGTGGGAGGCCATTTGCCAATTGCAGCAGGTTGTGCTTATGCAAGAAAGATTCAAGGTGAAAATGCCGGAGTTTTTGCAATATTTGGAGATGGTGGAACAAATGGGGGAGCATTTTTTGAGACAGTAAATATTGCAAGTGCTTGGAAACTGCCTTTGATTTTATTTATTGAAAATAACTATTATGCTATTGGAACAAGGATTAATTGGGTAAGCCCATTTGTAGAACTTTATAACAAAACAAAAAATTATATGCCAAGTATAAGAATTGATGGAATGGATGTTTTTGAAGTTTATGATGCAGTTTTAAAAGCAAAAGAGCATATTGAAAATGGTCTTGGACCATATTTAATAGAGGCTGAAACATATAGATATGAGGGACACTCTATGAGTGATAGCGGTAAATATAGAAGCGAAGAGGAGATGGAGATATTTAAATCTCGTGATCCAATAAAAAAATTAAAAGAAAAAGCCTTAGAGTTAAACATAGTAGATGAAGAGTTTTTTGAATTGATTGATAAAAAGATCCAAAAAGAGATAAAAGATGCAGTAGATTTTGCAACAAATGCAGATGAGCCAGAAATTAAAGAGCTGTATAAAGATGTATATTGCAAGGAGTGTGCTAATGTTGTACCGTGAAGCGTTAAATAGAGCTATTGATGAATCAATGGCAGCTGATGAGAGTGTTGTGATTTTAGGCGAAGATGTTGGAAGATATGGAGGAAGCTATAGGGTAAGTGAGGGTCTTTTTGCAAAATATGGAGAAAAAAGAGTAATTGATACCCCAATAGCTGAACTTAGCATTGTTGGAAATGCAATAGGTATGGCAATAGCTGGTCTAAGACCAATAGCTGAGATTATGACAGTAAATTTTAGCCTCCTTGCTATGGATCAAATTGTCAACCATGCAGCAAAATTTAGATATATGAGTGGTGGAAAAATGACTATTCCTTTGACTGTTAGAATGCCAGGCGGAGTTTCAAGACAGCTTGCTGCTCAACATAGTGAAAGTTATGAGACTTTATACTCAAGTATTCCTGGTCTTATAGTATTAGCTGCAAGTAATGCAACGTATGCTTATCATGCTTTGAAAAAGGCTATTTTTATAAATGATCCAGTAATTTTTTTAGAGCATGAACTTTTATATCCAATTGATATGGATTTTAAAGAGATAAAAGATTTTGATCCATTTAAGGCTGAGGTTATAAAAGAGGGAAAAGATTTGACAATTCTCACCTATCTTAAAATGAGATATGATGTTTTAGAAGCGCTCCCAAGAATAGAAAAAGATTTGGGAATTAGTATTGAAGTAATTGATCTAAATTCACTTAGACCTTTAGATACTGAGACTATTTTTAATTCAATAAAAAAGACAAAAAGAGTTGTTTTGGTTGAAGAGGATCATAAAACTGGGGGATATGGAGCTGAAGTTATTTCAAAAATCTCAGAAGAGATGTTTTACGAGCTTGATGCACCGCCTCTTAGAATTGCAGGAGAGGATGTTCCGGTTCCATATAACAGAAGATTAGAACTTGCTTCTATTCCAACTCCAGAAAAAATTATCTCAAAAATAAAAGATTGGGGAAGAGAAAATGGATTATGAGATAAAAATGCCAATACTTTCAGATACTATGGATAAGGGAAAACTTATAAAATGGCATGTAAAAGAGGGAGATTTTGTAAAAAAAGGTGATGTTATAGCTGATGTTGAAAGTGATAAAGCTATTATGGAGGTTCAAACATTTAAAAATGGAGTAGTTAAAAAACTTTTAGCAAAAGAGGGAGATGAAATCCCTGTAAAAAATCCAATTGCCATTATCGAGACAGGTATTGAAGAGGTAGAAGGTAGAAGGGAGAAGGTTGAGGAAAAAAAAGAGGAAGAGGAAGAAGGTAGAAGGCTGAAGGTAGAAGGAAAGAAAGAGAAGAAAAAAGAGGAGATTCCTCCAGTTATAGAAGAGATATTAGAAAAACCAAAAAAAGAGCCTCTTCCAAAGGGAAGCGCATCACCTGCAGCTAAAATATTGGCGCAAAAAGAAAATATTGATATTTTAAAACTTCAAAAAGAAAAAATACTACCAACTCCAGCCCATTTAAAAGATATTCAAGAGGAAGTTTTAAAAAGATATTTCACTCCAAAAGCTTTAAAACTTTTAAAAGAGTATCATTTGAATATAGAAAATTTTGAGTTAAATCATAAAATAGATTCAGATGAAATTGAAGAATACATATTAAAAAATAATATTCCAAAAATAATTTATCTATCTAAAAATGAAAAAGCCGTTAAAAAGAGTGTAGAAGAATCTGCAAAAAAACCTGTATATTTTATTTATGAGACATTTGATATTAAAAAATATGAGGGATTAAAGTTAACTACAATTATTTTAAAAAAGATTGGTGATGTTATGCAAAAGCATCCAAAAACAAGAGCTATTATAGAAAATGATACTTACAAAATCTACCCACATTCAAATATTAGTGTTGCTGTAGCAAAAAATAGTGAATTATATATGGTTGTATGTAAAAATGTTGAGGAAAAGAGTTTAGAGGAGATTGATAGTTGGGTAAGAGGAATTAAAAAAAGAGAATATAGTGCTGATGAACTTGTTGGTTCAACTTTTGGCATTAGTAATCTTGGAATGTTTGGAATTGAAAGATTTAGTGCTATGATTTATCAAAATGACTCAGCAATTGCGGCATTTGGAGCATTAAAAAATAACAAAATAGATGTAACTTTTACATTTGATCATAGAATATTAAATGGTATAGAGGCTGCGAAGTTTGTCAATGATTTAAAAGAGGAGTTTAAAAAAGATGTATGATATTATTTTTATTGGTGGTGGATTAAATTATGCCGGAGCAGTTGTTGCAGCAAAAAAAGGTTTAAAAGTTGCATTGATTGAAAAAGATCTTTTTCATCTTGGTGGAACATGTCTGCATGAAGGATGTATACCTTCAAAATATCTTTTGCATCTTGCAGATATTAATTGTGAGCTAAAAAATGAGGCTTTTAGAATAAAAAATGACAAAATAAAACTTGAAATTGCTCAAAAACATATAGATGAAGTTTTAAGAAAATCTACAAAATCTATAAAAATTCAGTGTAGTTCTACTGGAGTGGAATTAATAGAGGGAGAGGGATATTTAATAGATAAAAAACAAGTTCAAATAGATAAAGATATATATGAGGCAAAATATATAGTAATAGGTACTGGCTCACACCCTTTTATTCCAGATGGAATTGAATATAATAAAGAAAGCATTGTAACAAGTGATGAGATTTTAAAATTAAAAAATTTTCCAAAAAATATTGCAATTTATGGAAGCGGTGCAATTGGGCTTGAATTTGCCTCATTTTTTGCTGCAAATAGAGTTGATGTCACATTAATATATAGACACGAGCATATATCAAACAAAATTCATCCTCAAATTATTCAAAAAATAGAAGAAAATCTTAAAAAACTTGGTGTAAAACTTATGCCAAATACAACAATTTTAGAAGCACGTGATTTTGAAAAAAGTGCAAGAGTTACCACAAATGAGGGTGTTTTTGATTTTGAAAAACTAC